>JBDLQS010000053.1:0-4165 GCA_039800445.1 Actinomycetota bacterium | reverse complement strand
AAACTCTGGGATCGCTGGAAAATGCTCTCCTTGAATTTCCAGGTTGTGCTGTCATCACATCTCACGATCGTTGGTTCCTGGACCGAATTGCAACCCACATCTTGGCTTATGAAGGCGACTCTCAATGGTTCTGGTTTGAAGGAAACTTCGAGTCTTACGAAAAGAACAAGATTGACCGCCTTGGCGCAGATGCAGCTCGTCCACATCGCGCAACGTATCGCAAACTAACTCGAGGCTAATTTCCAATTTTTGGATAGCAGTACACCTTTAGTTTGTGCCCTGTTAAGACTTAGTTGGCTTTGCCATGTCACATTTAAGTCATGAAAGATGTAATCAAATCAGGTGTTGTTAAGCCGTGGATTACCAGAAACATTGCGCTAGTCGCACACGATAATCAAAAGGCAGAATTACTCGACTGGAGTCGGCAAAATCGTCGGTTGCTTTCCAGGCACAATCTGTTCGCTACTGGAACTACTGGTTCATTGCTAGCAGACTCTCTCGACTTACCAGTAAATCGGTACTTAAGTGGCCCACTTGGTGGAGACCAGCAAATTGGTGCAGCTATTGCCGAAGGCAAAATCGACATTCTAGTTTTCTTCTGGGATCCACTTGAACCACAGCCTCATGATCCAGATGTGAAGGCTTTATTACGGATTGCAACTTTGTGGAACGCTGGAATTGCAGTCAATAGAACAACAGCTGACATGTTGATAACTTCCCAGTTATTTGAAGCTGACTTCCCAACAAAGCGACCGCAGTTCAATGCAAATGGCGGCAAATCAGACTTTGTAGAAGCTCGCTAGCAACCCGATACGCTGGATGCATTAACCCACGTTAAGGCAGGTATTCGTTGGCAGCGTTAACAATTCCAGTGCATTTGCGCTGGGGAGACATGGATATCTTCAAGCACATTAATAATGTTGCTTATGTTGGTTACTTAGAGGATGCTCGCGTATCGCTGTTAGCGCAAGCAGGGTTTGCACCTGACTTAGATGGCTTTGGACAATTAGTTGTTCGTCACGAAATTGATTACGTAAAGCCTCTGGCATTTCAGCCAGAACCAATCGAGATGACAGTCTGGATTGAATCGATGGGGAACACCTCATACGTAATTGCTTACTCAATGCATGATGGCGATGTCGAATACTTGCGAGCAAAAACCACGATGGTCTGTATGGACATGGAACGTGGCAGACCAGGTCGAATTCCAGCTGAGCTTCGGGAAACTTACGCGCGCTTAATGCGAAGCTAAGGTGTATTCACCAAGCTATGGGCTGCACTAACAAGGTAAGTCCATAACTGGTCCCGTAGCGCTTCATCCATTTCGATCTGGGAAAGCGAAGCGTGCATATGGTAAATCCACCTATCCCGAGCATCGTCATCAATTACAAATGGCATGTGGCGCATCCGAAGTCTTGGGTGACCGCGTTCCGCTTGATAGATGGATGGGCCACCCCAGTATTGCTGCAAGAAAAGCGTTAGGTGGCGACGGGATTCAGTTAGATCTTGATCGACATACATTGGACGCAAAACTTCGTCGGACTCAATGCCAACATAAAAGCCATCAACGAGTTTGACGAAGAATTCTTCGCCACCAACTGCATCAAAGAGTGATTGTTCCACGCCTCTAGTTTGCCGTATTTAGTTCTTTGGCCCGTGCATCTAGTTCGGCAGCAGCTTTTGTAATGTTTCTGGTCATCGAACCAAATACAAAACCGTGGAATGGCCACACCGACCACCAGTATGCGTGGCCTGCCAAGCCCTTTGGGTGATAGATCGCATGTTGGTGATACATGGTTTCGCCAGCATCATTCTTTTCCACGCGAAGTTCCAACCAGGCAAGCCCAGGCATATGCATCTCGGCCCGAAGTCTTAGTAAATCGCCTGGAATACATTCTTCAACGCGCCAAAAATCTACGATTTCACCGGCGAGTAACTTATTGGGATCCCGTCGACCTCGTCGAATACCTGGGCCACCAAAGAAGCGATCAATAAGTCCGCGAGTTTCCCACGCCAACGGGAAGGAATACCAACCGTTCTCACCACCGATGCCCTCAATGATTTTCCATAGGGATTCTGGAGTTGAATTCGAAGGGACGTATCGATCGTCGGTGTAGAGCGAGCCACCGGCCCAGTCAGGATCGGTTGGTAGCGGGTCGCTTGGCTCTCCTGGCATTGATGCCGAAGACCAACGTGACTTTACGTTTGCCTGGCGAATTCGAGTTAGCGCGATGGCAACAGCGTCTTCAAATCCCATTAGGCCCTCAGGCGGATCTGGAATGTATTGCTTAATGTCATTTTCTGCGCAAATTACTTCAGTCTTCAAGCTGTCAACTAATGGCCGAGCAATGTTTTTTGGCACCGGTGTTACGAGGCCAATCCAACGCGCAGATAGACCGGGGGAGAGCAAGTTAATTGGCAAAATGATTCGCTTGCGCAAGCCAGCAACTTTTGCATAGCCATGCATCATTTTCTGATAAGTCAGCACATCAGGCCCACCGATGTCGAATGTTCGATTCAATCCGGCAGGCAAGTTACGCGCTTCAACCAAGTAGCGCAAAACATCACGCACGGCGATCGGTTGAATCTTGGTACGAACCCAACGGGGTGTGATCATCGCTGGCAGACGTTCAGTTAGGTAGCGAAGCATTTCAAACGAGAGACTTCCAGAGCCGATGATGACTGCGGCACCAAATGCAATCGTTGGCACACCTGAATTAATAAAGATGTTTCCAACTTCGGCGCGAGACCTTAAATGCGGCGAAAGTTTTGGATCATTTTGCAAGCCGCCTAGGTAAACAATTCTTCCGACGTTGCTGGCTTTAGCTGCTTTTGCGAAAACACTGGCTGTGTTGCGTTCAGTTTCTTCAAAGTCGCCCGCGCTTCCAATCGCGTGGATCAAGTAATAGGCGACGTCAACATCTCGCAGTGCCTCTTCGCATACGTCAGGGTTATCTGCGGTGCCACTTACTATTTCAACTTGGTTGAACCAAGGGTGCTGCGAAATTCGCTCAGGATGTCGAACCAGTACTCGAACCCGCACGCCTTGCTCAAGTAAACGAGGAATCAGCCGACCACCGATATATCCGGTGGCACCAGTAACGAGACAGAGTTGTGACATACCTAAGTGTTACGGATTTTTAGCAATTGCGCAGGGTAGAAGTGCTTACTTTTCCCAAGTCGTGTTTTGGCTGAAGTTGGCAACATTTAAGATTTCACCATTTCTGATGTACCAAAGCACCCCAGCCTCATCTCGAACTCGAGTGGTTCGCAGCGCTACTGCTTCGACTCTGCCTCGGACGGCACCAATTTCAACTTCATCACCGATGCCATATTGATCCTCAATAATTAGGAAGATGCCAGAGATGTAATCCTTAACAAGTGTCTGAGCACCAAAGCCGAGTGCAACGCCGGCGATACCGGCACTGGCTAGTAGTGGTGCAATGTTCACTCCAACAACTGTTAATGACATCAAAATTGCGGTGCCCCAAATGATTACCGAAGTCATGGTGTTTAGGACTGTTGAAATCGTGGAGCTTCTTTGATCCCGACGATCGCTTGAGCCAAAGGCTTGTCGAATAACGCGGTTACTAGCCCGCACCAACAAGAAGCGCACTATGAATGCAACCAAGAAAATAATGATGATTCTTAAAGGTTCCCCCAGGAACCAATCCGGAAATTCTGAATTAGTCATATCTCTATTTTGGCGACTATCTCCATAATTGTCATGGGTCGCAATCGTGTCGAGAATTCTTTATCGTAAACTAAAGGCATGACGAGAAGCCTTCGCCGAATTTGGTCCACCACAGCAGCCTTAGTAGTTCTGGCATTGACCTCTGTTTCACCGGCATTTGCCGAATCAACTAAGCGCGATGATGGTGATCAGCCAGGCGAGCCAATGGGAACCCTGAATGCAATTCTTTGGTTCGTCGTTTTGCCACTGGCAATTACTGGAATCATCACCCTATTAACGCTAGGTCCAAGCTGGACAAGTTCTGCTCGTAAGTCAACCCGTGATGGTTACTTGGATGATCCAACACTTTGGGATCGCCAAGTTTCTGGAAGCGATCGCTCACAAATTAGCAATTAGTTACTTTGCAAATTTGTTTTAGCCGATATCAACAGACTGACAGCGAAGTGATCGCGCCACATTGTCGCGCAACTC
>JBDLQS010000052.1:0-3338 GCA_039800445.1 Actinomycetota bacterium | reverse complement strand
TTTAGCTAAGCGATTGGAAGCTGTCAAAATCGCTCAAGTTGTCTCGAGTCCGTTGGAACGAACCCTCGAGACTGCATCGATCCTTTTTGCTAAAGATGTTGAGGTCGCCCTAGAAGACCGGTTGTTGGAATGTGATTACGGTGATTGGCAGGGCGCGAAGTTAAGCGAACTTTTAGTAAATGAGCTGTGGCCAATCGTTCAGCAACGGCCTGATGAAATGATTTTTCCAAATGGCGAATCTATGAATGATATGTCCAGTCGCGCTTGTCTGGCCGCCAGAGAATGGGATGCCAAGCTCAGTAGTGAACATGGTGACAATGTGGTGTGGGCTGCAATCAGCCACGGCGACATCATCAAAGCTATTTGCGCCGATGCCATGGGATTGCCACTTCGCAAGTTTCAGTCACTTCTGATTGAGCCTGCTTCAGTTAGCGTGATTCACTACTCTGAAGAGGGCTCAGCAGTATCTAAATTAAATGACACTGGAAGCGAATGGCTCTCAAAATTGAATGCCGAAGCTATGAAAACTCCAACTCTCGGTGGCGAAAGTGGAAAGGATTAACGATGGCGCGCATAGTTCACACTTTTGATAATCCACAGCGCTTCATTGCTGGCACTGTTGGTGTCCCAGGTGAAAGAACTTTTTTTCTTCAGGCCAGAACTGACCAGCGCGTTATAAGTGTTTCCCTCGAAAAGCAACAAGTAGCACTACTTGCTGACCGCTTAACTGAGTTGCTTGATCAAGTTGCTAGAGCTGAAGGTATTGACGTTTCCTACCTTGGCCCTGCTGATCTTGAGCCTTTGGATAATCCAATTCAAGAAGAGTTTCGCGTTGGCACTTTGGCTCTGGGCTGGAATACCGATAGCCAGCAAGTAGTTATAGAAGCTCACGCATCCTCAGAAAACTTTGAAGACGTTCCAGATCTTGAAGAAGACTCAGATTTCGGTCCTGACGTGTTGCGCGTGAGATTAACGGGTCCTATTGCCACGGCATTCTGCACCAGAGCTTTTGCAGTTGTATCGGCTGGTAGGCCACCATGTCCGCTCTGCACCGAGCCACTAGATCAACAGGGTCACATTTGCCCAAGAGCAAACGGGTACCTAAGGCGCGGTTAGCTAGCGTTAAAACACAGGCCAGGGGACAGCAGGCCAATGTGGACTCGGACTGGGCATGACGCGCTCGGCAATTAAGTCTTCCACTCGCTGCTGTAATGCGTGAATTTCAGATGCATCCAAAAGTTCCTCAAGCTCACTACCGGCTATTTCACTCTGAAGTTTTTTGAGGTCCACGATATGTGCTTCTGAGATATCTTGACCGATCCAGCCCCATAACACAGTACGTAACTTGTCCTCGGCATTGAAAGTAACACCATGATCGATGCCGAAAGTCATTCCAGACTGATCAGTTAGCAAATGGCCAGCTTTGCGATCCGCGTTGTTGATTAGCGCATCAAACAATGCAATCTGCCTAAGTCGAGGTGAATCCTCGTGGGCGAGTGTTACTTGCTTACCTTCTTCATCGATACCAGTAATGATTGTGAGCCAACCATTGGGAACGGTATTTGGAGGGAAGATGTCAACAGTTGTGGGTTCAGCATCAATCCACTCTTGAAATGAACCAATTCCATATGGGCCTTCCTTGATTGTGGTTTCTGGCACTACATCCCAGCCCAGCATCTGGCTTACCACAAACGCGGCACGTTCACGAAGGTGAAGAGTGTGATCTGGAAAGTCCCAAAGCGGTCGCTCTCCAGAACGTGGCTTATAGATGAATCGCTTGCTATCGAGCTCAACAACAAGAGTCGAGTTTGAAGCGTTGACCATCTGTCCAATAACTTTGAAATTTTCCATGGCGCAAAAACTGTCTAAATAATTCCGAGGATTGCATCAACGACTTTTGCTACTTCGCCGGTTGATTCAACTTCAGCTCCTGAAATCGTTTCCCTAGCCCAGTCATCGACCGCCTTGAGAGCTGCTGGAGTGTCTAAGTCATTGCTCATAGCATTAAGCACTTCAACTATTGGACTCTGCGCACCCAGTGGTTTATCAAAAGCCGCCCGCCAAGCTTCCAATCTGGTCTGGGCCGTTGAAAGTTCGGAATCAAACCACTCCCAGTCACTTCGATAGTGATGTGACAGCAAAACCAGTCGGATTGCCATTGGATCTATGCCTTGAATTCGAAGTTTTGAAACAAAAATTAGATTGCCTAGCGACTTGCTCATTTTTTCGCCATCGAGGGAAACCATTCCAGCATGCATGAATGTCTGGGCAAATGGCTTAACTCCAGTAAGCGACTCAGCATGAGCTGCACTCATCTCGTGATGTGGGAATTTGAGATCGCTTCCGCCACCTTGCACAGTGATTTGATTACCCAAGTAATGTGTTGCAATAGCGGAGCATTCAATGTGCCAACCTGGTCGGCCTGATCCAAGTTCGGATGGCCAATCCGGATCGTCGCCTGATTTACCGCGCCACAGTAAAGCATCAAATGGGTTGCGCTTACCTGGACGACTTGGATCGCCACCGCGCTGGGCAAAAATCTCAAGCATTTCTGATTCTGAAAGATGGCTGATCTTTCCCAGAAGATCGGTGTGGGACATATCGAAGTACCAGTCATTTTCAACTTGGTATGCCACGCCTAGTTCTTTGAGCTTTACTACGCTTTGTTCAATCATTTCGATTGCTTCAACGACGCCTATATAATTCTGTGGCGGAATTACCCGGAGAGCTTCCATGTCAGCCTTAAAGAGATCGATTTGTTCGACTGCAATGTCTTGCCAATCCCGCCCAGTTAGCTTGGCTCGTTCGAGCAGTGGGTCGTCAATGTCGGTGATGTTCTGGGTGTACTGAACTTTGGTCCCAGTTGCGCGCCAAAAGCGATACAAAGTATCAAAGGCTACATAAGTTGCAGCGTGACCCATGTGTGTTGCATCGTAAGGTGTAATTCCACAGACATATAGCGATACTTCATTTGATTGCGATGCAACTTTAAGAACCCGAGTTCTTGAGTCAAACACCTGAAAATTGGTGGCGGTTAAGTTCAGCACCGGAACTTTCACTTCACGCCATGGTTGCATGTTCTAAGTCTATGAGGCAAGGAGATGCCGAGACTTCTGGTGAGGGCAAACGCCAAACCGGAGACTAGTTTTCGCGACGCCTCAAATAACGCTCAAACTCCTTAGCTATTGCCTCGCCGGTGGCTTCAGGAAGTTCGGCTGTGTCCTGAGTTTCTTCAAGTGCTCTCACGTAATCAGAGATTTCTTCGTCATCGGTTGACAACTCCTCAACGCCTAGTTGCCAGGCCCTAGCTTCCTCGACAAGTTCGACAACCGGTATTG
>JBDLQS010000051.1:0-18985 GCA_039800445.1 Actinomycetota bacterium | reverse complement strand
AATCGCAATACCAAATACACCCTGCCCACCAGCTAGCAAGTCAATGACCTCATCCGGTGATGTGCACTCGTACACACTTACGCCATCGCTCATCAGGGTTACCTGGGTTAAATCTGTGGTTCCGCGAGCACGTAAGTGTTCTACTGCGGTGCGAATCTGCTGTAGCGATACACCAGTGTCTAGAAGCCGCTTAACAATCTTCAATTCCAAGATGTCACGGAAACCGTAAAGTCGTGAGGTGCCTGATCCTGTAGCTGGACGAACCGTTGGAAGCACCAAAGAGGTACGAGCCCAGTAATCCAGCTGACGATAAGTGATACCAACAACACCAGCCGCTACTGGTCCTCGGTAACCAACCTCTGGCAACGAGTCCATGGCCGATTCATCGAAAAGCAAACCTTGTTCGCCCGCTTTGATAGCTGCAGCGTCGCGAGCAATGTCACGTTGACGCTGGGCTGTGTTGTCTGGCGTGTTGCCTAGATCAGACATTCGATGCTCCTTGCGAACAGCAGGGAGGGACGACTTATCGCCCCGCGGGGAACCTGTGTCCTTTCACAATAGAACTAGCCAATATCTAGGTCAAAGACATATGCTTTCGACACGCCGAAGTCTTACCCTAAACCTTTAGTAGAGATTCAATTTCCACGAAATGATGGGTTTCTAGGTAATAGACCAAACCTCGATGGAGGTAAATTAACTGAAGTCCTCCGGCTGAATGTCGTCAAGGAAGGCCCGGAACTTATCCAGTTCCTCTTGCGACATGTCAGAGTCGACAAACCCGCCTGACGTAGCCTCAAAGTCATCATCAATTGCCAGATCCATGCCAGCGAAATCCATAACTTCTTGGGCCACAAACACTGGTACTTGATTTCGAATCGCTAATGCAACCGCATCAGATGGACGGGCGCTGATTGAGTCGTGGTTTAGGAAATTGATTGTGGCATAAAAGGTGCCTTCAATGAGTTCACTTACACTAACCGAAGTCACCTGCCCACCGAGTTGCTTAATTACACTTGCCAGCAAATCATGTGTTAAAGGTCTTGGTGGATCCACCCCTTCAAGAGCTAACGAAATTGCGGTAGCTTCGGCGGTTCCAATCCAGAGTGGCAAGTACCGAGTTGCTTGCTGATCGCGCAAAATCAATACCGGCTGGTTGGAAGGTAACTCAAGTCGTACACCGACGACATCAACTTGTCTCACAGTGCCAATACTATGCGTAACTGGCTATTTCTGACGTTCGATAACTTCTCGGATCAGAAGTCCGTGAAGCGCCGTTATTGAATTTGCTAGTTGCAAAGTGAGTTCTTGCGCCTGGGCACTAGCATTTACACCTTTGCCCGATGCAGCGCTTTTCACTATCGGCGAAAATAGGTCTACTTCCCTGCTCGCACTAGAAAGAACAGTTTTTAGGTGTCGTGGCTCGAGTCCAAATCCACGAAGTGTGACTGCGAGATTGACTACCGCTGATGCAGTAACTGAAAAGTAGCCTTGGCTGTCTGGCTTAACTAGACCAAATTCGACTAACTGATCTATGAATTCAGCATCCGCATCGGTATCAGCCATTAACTCAAGTCGATTCATCCGCACTGTAAGCATTTGATTAGAAACATCAATTGTCTCAGTACTGACCAAAGCTCTTGGTGCCTTTGGTGTGACATCCCCAACGATCGCTGGTTGCAGGCCTCGATTCAGGGCATCTATGTGTTCTTTGATAACTCGTAGCGGTAAGAAGTGGTCGCGCTGCATACGCAGGACGTATCGCAGCCGCTCAACATCAACTAGTGAAAATTTACGATAACCACTTGCGGTGCGCTCTGGCGAAACTAGACCGTTTGATTCAAGAAAGCGAATTTTGGAGATGGTAATGTCCTCGAACTCATTTCGAAGGCGAATCAGCACATCACCAATACTTAGTAACGCGGGAGAATTCTGAGAAAAATCATATTCCGGTGAATTCATTTATTGACCTGCAGTTGGTGCCAGTACGAATACGAAGCGGAATTTGCCAATCTGTAACTCATCACCATTTGCAAGTGTCGTAGTGGTCACTCGATGCTTATTAACGTAAGTTCCGTTGAGCGATCCAGAGTCACTCAATACCCAATCGGATCCAACCAACGAAACTGAAGCATGCTTTCTGGAAACCGTGACATCGTCAAGGAAGATTTTGCTGTCCGAAGACCTACCAATAGACATTTGTTCACTCGCAAGCAGCGGGAACTGCATTCCCTCAAGTGCTCCTCGTCGAACCAAAAGGTACGCGGCACCGCTAGCCAAGTTCGCCATGTTGGCAGAATCGATTGGACCAAGCTCACCGGTCTCTGGTTCGTTATCAAATGGAATTACTCCAGTTGCATCAGACTCCAGCGATACAGCCTTAGTTAGTTCTGGCTCGTCTCCATGACCACTCATGTCTCTACCTTAACGTGAGGTTTAGCTCGAAGTAAGTGACTGGTAGGCCGCAGCGTCCATTAGCTGTGCGGCCAATTCGGAGGCATTCCCTGCCACTCGAACATCAACGATCCAGCCATTCTTGTAAGGATCTGAGTTCAAAGTGTCAGGCGCGGTCTCGATAGCGTCATTACGGGCAATAACTTCACCAGAAACTGGAGCATAGATATCGCTAACACTCTTGGTGGATTCCACTTCACCGCAGGTGCCGCCAGCGGTCAGGCTATCCCCCACGTTTGGCAATGACACGAAAACAATGTCACCCAGGGCGTCCTGGGCATAATCGGTGATACCAAAGCGAATTGTGGATTCATCAATAACCTGAACCCATTCGTGCTCGGCCGTGTATTTCAAATCTGCAGGTATGTTGCTCATAAATAAAGCGTACGGCATTCAAGTCTAGGAATTAGGCAGGGGCACGATTGCCGAAATGTCCACATTTTCACTTTCGGTTATCAAAACCTCACCGCCGCCAGAACCAATGGTGTCCACTAATCCACCTGGGATCTCGATAGCAGGAACCAAAACTGACGGATCACCAATCACGGATATCGTGATTGGTACCTGCAGCGCAGTACCACTAACTGTGATGCCACTTGAGCTGTCTGCAAACCAACTATTGGCAACTAGGCGCACGGCTAGACCTCGATCTGAAATCTGGATGGCAGTAGCTCCTGCATCACGAAGTTCTTGGATTGCATCAATCAAAGTGGAGGCAGTTAGATCTCCAGAAATCGAAACTTCAATGCCGGTGCCGATGATGGTCTCACTTCCAGCTAACACACCCAACGCATCGGCTCTGCGTTTGGCCTCATTGAGAGCCGAATACTCATCACCACCTAGCAATGTCTCACGAGCGTTCTCTAGTCGTGTGTTCTCGGCTTCGAGTCTGGCTTCACGTTGAGCTAGATCATCTAGCAAGCTCACCAAGTCGCTTTGGCGAGCGTTGGCCAGAATGGATTCGGATTCATTGTCTGCGATCGCCGCTGTCAGAGTAAATCCGAGCACTACAAACAAGACGGTGATTACAACTTGAGTTCCACTGCGTTGTGGAGTCAACGTCCGCTTCAGTCGATAGCGCGCCTCTTCACCAGATTGTGCTGGCCTAGATCTACGTGGTGCCGAATGCATTCCCATGGTTATGCCTTTAGCAGGTGTCTTCTAATTGCGGCGACGTTAGCGAAGATGCGCATTGTAAGCACAACAACAACACCTGTTGACATCTGAGAACCAACGCCTAGTTGATCTCCCAGAAATACAATTACCGCAGCAACTAAAACATTGGACAGAAATGAAATCACAAAGATTCGGTCGTTAAACAAGCCATCAAGTACAGATCTAAATGCTCCAAATACCGCGTCTAGTGCAGCGACGACGGCGATTGGAAGGTATGGCTGCAGCCAAACTGGCACAGTGGGCTGCAATAGGAGCCCAAGCACAATTCCAACAAGCAACCCTATGGCTGGAATCATGGTGCATCCTCACTGTTCTTGGAAGTCGAACTGGCAGCGGGCAAAGTGATGTTGCCTACTGTCTGTAGCTCCCAGATTACGCCGTATTGCGCTTCCAACTCCTCAAGCAATAGGCCTGCGGGATTGTCTCTAAATCGACCTGCCAGCTGGTCGGCATTAGGTCCGATTGCGGAAACTACGTACGGTGGCGACATTGGTCGATAGTTGACCAAGATAGCCTCACCAGCAGCTCGAATCGCAGATGTTGGAGTCAGGCGCCTTCCATTTATTGCAATGTCGGTGGCACCTGCTTGCCAAAGTCCGTTAACAATCATTTGCAGATCGCGATCGATTACCTGTCCAGGTGGCGTTTGGTCTCCTTGTAGCGGATCTGTTACAGCATCATCAATGGTCACAGTTACACCGTCACCACTTACCTCAGTCTGCCCAGTAGCAGCACGGAGTCGATCTAACCTGGCTCGTGCCTGCTCCCCTAACGAAGTTCCGGCAAGCGTGGCTGCCTCAGCGTTCAGCAAATTGTTTTGTGCAGTAAGTACAGTTACCTCGAGTTCTTGAACTCGACGATCTGCTGCAGTTACCCGCTCCACCAGCGCATCCCTAGTTAACGAATATTCGCTAGCTTGATTCCTGGTTTGAGCGATGGCCATTCCCAGCACCAGGGTTACTAAAGTCGCCGCAGCAGCTATGGCAATGACCCGAAGTCTGCCACTATTTTGATTGGGCGCCGTGTTTGCGTAATCAGAAGCCAGCGCATCAGCTAGCAGAGCATCAAGAGATGCATCAACGCGCATTTCTAACTCTTCTCATTTCATAAACTTGTCGGTAATAAAGTGCCCCGGCATACCAATACATAGTGATACCCCAAATAAGGAATGCCCAACCAAATATGTGCGCCAATTGACCAACTAGTCCACTGAATGTTCCCAGTAAAATCAGAGGTAAGGCGTAAAGCAGGTTCATGGTCGCAGCTTTACCAACAAAATGAACTGGGATACCAGTGATTCCGAGCCGCTTTAAATACAGCAACAACCCAGACATTAGGACATCTCGCAGAATCAGTAGCACAACTACCCAAATCGGAAGTAAGTCGCGGATGTACAAGGCCGCTAGTGCTGCAACGACATAGAGTCGATCTGCCAATGGATCTAGCAACTCACCGAGACGACTAAATTGATTCAACCTCCGAGCCAGATAGCCATCTAGCCAATCGGTAAAAGAGCTAACGATCAAGATGGCCAGTGCCAAACCATCATTTTCTGGGCCGACAATTAACCAGAAGAAAACTGGAACACCAAGTAATCGCAACCCGCTAAGTGCATTTGGGATCGTCCAATTGCTATTAGCCACATTTAACTGTGTTGGGTTTCCCATAACTTAAGCCTACGGTTAATCCGAGGTTTTCTATGCGATAGCCTTTCTCGAGAAGAAAGATAAGCCCTGGTACTCCAACTGGCAGAGAGCGCGGTCTCAAACACCGTTCAGTGTTGGTTCGAATCCCACTCAGGGCACCATAGTTCAAGTAATGGTGCTTCTGGCTTTTAGTTTGGACTTTTTGTTTAGCCTCAGAGTGCCGTTAACGAGCCTCTAATTGATGCAATTTGACCCAGTAGTCCATTGATGAACTTGCCAGATTCTGGCGTGCTCAGAGTCGCCGCAATTTCTACCGCCTCGGATACGGCCACTGCACTATCAACTTCCGGAAGCCACAACAATTCAGCAATCGCAACTCGCACAATTGCTCGATCGACCGCTGGCATTCGTTCCAATGGCCAGTCTTGAGAGTAGGTCGAAATAACTTCATCAATTCGATCGATGTGGAGTTCAACCAGACCAGCAAGTTCTACTGCATAGTCGTTTACGTCAGGATTTCTCTCGAAGATCTCGTTTGACTTAACGCCCCGTTGCTCGGCTTCGAAGAGCGACTCAACTGCGCGTTGTCGAGCTTTGGTTCTAGTACGCACTTAGTTAACTCGACCTAAGTACGAACCATCTCGAGTGTCAACTTTGACCTTGGTATTTGATTCAATGAATAGCGGAACCTTTATTTCAGCACCAGTTTCAAGTGTGGCTGGCTTGCTACCTGCACTTGAACGGTCGCCTTGTAAACCTGGCTCGGTGTAAGTGATCATCAACTCAACACTGGCTGGGAGTTCCAGGTAAATTGGCAAGTCATTATGGATTGCGACCACGCCTTCTTGATTCTCAAGCATGTACTTAGATCCATCACCAACAATTGCATCTGACAAGGTGTACTGCTCGAAAGTTTGCAGATCCATAAAGATCCAACCATCACCATCACGATACAAGTACTGCATGTTGCGCTTATCTACGTCTGCAGTTTCTACAGAGACACCTGCGTTAAAAGTCTTGTCTACGACTTTGCCCGAAAGGATGTTCTTGAGCTTGGTGCGCACGAATGCGGGACCTTTACCTGGCTTGACGTGCTGAAACTCAACCACTGTCCAGAGTTGTCCATCGATGTTCAGGACAAGCCCATTTTTTAGATCATTAGTTGAGGCCACGTGCACTCCTTGTTAGGTACTTACAGTTCCAGTAATTCATAGGGCAAATTCGTAAGGTTCAAGTAACCTTCAGAATTAACAACAATCGTGTCCTCGACTCTCACGCCACCTCTATCTTTCAGATAGGCGCCAGGCTCAATAGTTATGACTGTATTAGGAGCAATCTTAGCGTCTTCAACACGACCAAAAAACGGGTCCTCATGGATAGCAAGTCCAACACCATGGCCAAGACCATGCGTGAAGTATTCGCGGTATCCGCTTTCGGTTAAAGACTGATTTACTGCCCCTTCAACATCAGTGAATTGAATTCCAGATCGAATCGTATTTCTGCCAGCTTCCTGCGCAGCAGATACTGCAAAATGAAGATCAACTTGCCAGCTTGCTGGTCTACCAACCACCACAGTGCGAGTGCAGTCTGCGTGATACCCCTGAACCTTGGCGCCAAAATCAATTTTCAGCAAATCACCAGATTGAATTTCTCGATCTGTTGGTTCGTGATGTGGGATCGCACTATTGGGCCCAGAGGCCACGATCGTCGCAAACGCTATGTCATCAGCACCAAGATCTCGCATTCGCTGTTCTAAGGAATTTCGAATAGCTTTCTCGCTCTGGCCGACTTTGACAGAATCAGTGACGTGAAAGAATGCTTGGGTGGTTATTTCACATGCTTGCGTGATTAGTGAAATCTCAAATTCATCTTTGACAATTCTAAACTTTTCAACAATGCCTGTTGCGCTCGAAAACTCGTGCTCAAATGATGAAACTAAGTTCTGGTAGGAGGCAATTGAAAGGTCAGCACCTTCAACAACAACTTCAGCTTTTGGAATCTTGCCCAGGAGCAACTCGGGAAAATTGCGCCCAATTAGTGATTGGATACCTGGCACCTGTTGTTCAGCTTGAATCTCATATCGGGAATCAGTTGCCAACTTTGCATCTGATTCCGAAACCAAGAGCGCGGCATTAGAGCCTGTAAATCCTGTTAGATAACGTACATTCATTAAATTAGAGATGTAGAAGTACTGTCCCGGCTTGATTTTAGACTGGAGCCGGCTGATCCGCTCCAGCGTCACAGCTTTGCTAAAGCATTCAGCGCAAGAACGTAAGACTGCGCACCAAAGCCACTAATGGTTCCTTTAGAAATTCCAGATATCAGTGAAGTGTGTCGAAACTCTTCACGTGCAATTGGATTGCTCAGGTGTACTTCAATCAAGGGCGCGGACAACATTGCGGCGGCATCACGCACTGCAACTGAGTAATGCGTAAATGCTGCAGGGTTCATAATGACTGGCACATCTGATTTAGCAGCTTCGTGCAACCAACCAATCAAAGTTGCTTCATCGTTGGTTTGGCGAAAATCAACGGTAAAGCCAAGAGCAGTTGCTGTCTCCTTGCAAAGACTTTCGATACCTGCCAACGTCAGGGTCCCGTAAAGCTCTGGTTCGCGAGTTCCAAGCTGGTCAAGATTTGGTCCATTTAGGATCATCACATTACGCATGATAATCAGCCTGCCTTAGTTTTGCATGAGCAGCAATTAGCAACGCCGAATCTGGTGCCTCCAGAATTGCAGGATTTCCAACTTGCTCCAAAATAATGAATCGAAGTTTGGAACCACGACTCTTTTTATCAACTCGCATTGCATCATGGAGAAGGTCAAACGGAGCATTGCTGTAAGTAACCGGCAAGCCAACTCCACTCAGGATTCTTTGATGGCGATGCACTGTTTCCTCATCTAGACGTCCTGCTAACTGCGATAGATGAGCGACAAACATCATGCCCACACTCACTGCATTGCCATGTCGCCATGAGTAGTTCTCAATTCGCTCCACTGCATGTCCGAAAGTATGTCCGTAGTTCAGGATTTCCCGGCCCGTGGATGTTCCGAGAGTTTCTCGCAAGTCGCCGCCAACTACATCTGCCTTAACTTGAATTGCTCGCGCAATAACTTCAGGAGCATGCACCCAGCCTGGACTTTGAGCGCCCAACATATCGGATTCGATCAATTTCAAAATAGTCTCATCGCGAATGAAGCCACACTTGATCACTTCAGCAAGTCCCCCGATGTAATCATCATGAGATTGTGAATCCAGGAAATTCATGTCACATATCACTGCCGCAGGTGAATAAATGGCACCGACTAGATTCTTACCTTCACTGGTATTGATTCCGGTCTTTCCACCTACTGCTGCATCCACCATGGCTAACAAAGTTGTCGGCACATGCACGACTCGAATTCCTCTGAGCCAAGTTGCTGCGACAAAACCCGCTAGGTCCGTTGTTGCGCCGCCACCTAACGAAATGATTACGTCATTGCGGGTGAATCCCGCTTTACCAAGCGCCATCCAACAAAATTCCAAAACGGCTGAAGTCTTGGCATTCTCGGCATCGGGAACTTCAATCGAGATTGATTCGACATGAGAAAGACTCTGTCTCAACTGTCCAGCAGCTGACTGCATCGATTGCGGATGGATTACCGCGACTCGAGTTGCACCATCAATGTGATTAGCAACTTCGGCCAGAATGTCTCGACCTACAAAAACTTGGTAGACATGCTCTGCGTTTACTTGGATCGACTTCATGGCGCTTCAATCTTTCCTAATTCAGAGACGATTTCCGCAACCACTTCGGAAGGAATCAACTTGGAGGTATCAACAGCAATTGCCGCCACTTCCTTGTAAAACGGCTCACGCGCTGCCATCAAGTCAGCCAGTTGGCCACGGACATTGCCCAACAGAAGCGGACGATTGCGATTCATGCCTACCCGGTCAACTGCTTGTGCTAACCCAGCGACTAACCAAACTGCAGTCGCACCCTTGACTCTCGCTCTAGTCTCATCATTACCCAGCGAACCACCACCAAGTGCGACTACTGCATTACTTGAATCAAGCAATTCAACAATCACGTCGTGTTCAAGCTTTCGAAAAGCCGGTTCCCCATCTTGCGTGAAGATGTCTGAAACACTTTTGCCTGCGCGGGACTCGATGACTTGGTCACTATCGAAAAAATCTATTCCCAACTTTTTGGCCAGAAGTTTTCCAACAGTAGTTTTTCCAGCGCCAGGAACGCCAACTAAAACTATGGTCGACATATCAAATCCTTAGATTCGATTTGTAAGCTTCAATGTTGCGTGCGGTCTCCGAAATGTGATCGCCACCAAATTTTTCAAGAAGTGCCTCAGCCAGAACCAAAGCCACCATAGCTTCGGCCACGACACCAGCGGCTGGCACGGCACAGGCATCGCTGCGCTGTGAGATTGCAGTTGCTGGTTCACCTGTGTTTACATCAATAGTCGATAGTGCGCGTGGCACTGTTGAAATTGGTTTCATGGCAGCCCGAACTCGGATGGCGTCACCAGTGCTCATGCCGCCCTCAGTTCCGCCACTACGTGCGGTCTCGCGATGAATCTCGCCGTCTTCACGGTAAATCTCGTCATGAGCCATTGACCCGCGACGTCGAGAAGTTTCGAACCCATCACCAACCTCAACGCCCTTGATTGCTTGAATTCCCATCAAAGCTGCGGCTAGTTTGCTATCTAACCTGCGATCCCAATGAACATGAGAACCTAATCCAACTGGAACTCCATGAGCAACAACTTCAACTACCCCACCAAGCGTGTCACCATCTGTTTGCGCTGAAGTAACTTCGGCTTGCATGGCTGTACTGGCAGTCGGAGAAAAACATCTGACTGGGTCTTGATCGATCTTTTCTAAATCCGAAAAATTAGGAATCTCTTCTGAGTCCGTTGCAACCGAGCCAATACTCACGACATGACTCATAACAGTAATGCCAGCCGCCTGTAATAAGAAGCGTTTTGCTACCTCGCCCAGCGCAACTCGCGCTGCAGTTTCCCGGGCACTTGCTCGCTCCAAGATTGGCCGAGCATCAGTGTGTGAGTACTTCTGCATACCTGCAAGATCTGCGTGGCCTGGGCGCGGTCGAGTTAGCGGTGCATTGCGAGCGATGCTCTCAAGATCCTGGGCGGACACTGGATCAGCAGACATAACTTCTTGCCATTTTGGCCACTCGGAGTTTGCAATGGTTATTGCAACTGGGCCACCTTGGGTTAAACCGTGACGAATACCGCCGGTAATGGTGACTGCGTCTTGCTCAAATTTCATTCGTGCGCCGCGACCGAAGCCAAGCCGGCGTCTCGCAAGAGCCGAATCAATATCTGCGGTTTGCACTTCAATGCCAGCCGGCAAGCCCTCAATAATCGCGGAAAGCGCAGGCCCGTGAGATTCTCCAGCGGTTAACCAACGCAACATGCCTCTAGTCTTTCACCTTTTGGGCAATAACACCGAATTGAAGGCCTAGATCGTACTTAAACCCCTGGCTAACAGTTCGGCATTTAGCGCATCTCTCATCTGCGCAACCGGGGCAGGCTTTCCAGTCATCAGCGTGACTTGATGTCCAGCTTGATGCAACAACATGCTCAATCCAGAAACGACTGTGCCTCCAGTAACTGCCCAAGATGCTGCTAGTTGGGTTGGCCACGGGTTGTAAACCACGTCAAGTAGCAGGCCTTTCGGCGCGTAAACCTCGCGTGCTATTTCATCTATAGCGCCAACCGGTGTGGTGTTTACGACAACATCAGCGGTCAACCAGGCGGAGTCATTAACTGAGGTGTGATTAAAGCTCACACCAACTTTGTCCGCAACTTTCGCCATGCGTTTAATATCAGGGACATTTCGGGCAACGCAGTTAACATCAGTTGCGCCAAGTCTTTGTAATGCGACAAGAGTTGATCTGGCAGTAGCTCCGGAGCCAAAAATTACTCCGCTCGAGATCTGTTTCGATCCTGCTTCAGCTAGCGCATCAACCAGACCCAGCACGTCGGTGTTAAACGCACTAACTTCTGTACCGAAAACCAATGTGTTAATCGCACCAGTCAGCGTGGCAAGTTCATCACAAGTATCTGCGTAATCAAATGCCACTTCTTTAAGCGGCATAGTCAACGAAACGCCCAACCAATTTGAATCCACAGACTTAAGGAAGCTACCAAGTTCTGACTCTGCAGTCTCAATTGCAGAGTAACTGTAATCAAGCCCGAGCGCTCGATACGCAGCATTATGAAGCACTGGTGAGAGTGAATGCGAAACGGGACTACCTAGCACTGCAGACTTCACTGGTAACACACATCCGGATTCACGTCACAGAACGCAAGTAACTCGTCTTTGAAAACAAGAAACTCTTCATAGGATCGCGTGAACTTGGTCTCCGTAGTAAGCAGATCTGTTGTGATGAAATACAACCAATCACCACTCTCTGGATTTAAGGCAGCTTCTAGTGCAAGTCCCCCTGGATTGTTGATTGGCGTTGGCGTGAGCCCGTCATTTAGATAAACGTTGTAATCCGTTGGCGTATTAAGCAGTTCGGTAGTGAGCAGCACATCAGCAATTCCTAGCCCGTAATTCACAGCGGAATCAAACTGGAGTCGCATTGGCTCTGCCAGACGGTTGTACACCACTTGCGCTACCTTTGCGAAGTCCCGCGGTTGGCCTTCACCCTCAAGCAGTGATGCAACGATCACGATCTCGTAGGCAGTTCTACCCATCTGGGCAGCACGTGCCTCCAAGTCAATCGACTTGGCCTCCACGTTAAATCGCGCAATCATCTCACCAATGATCTGCTCTGCTGTGGTTCCTGGCCCAAACTCATAAGTTGCCGGGAACAAAAAGCCTTCAGCATTTCCATTGGCGTAATCTGGCAAACCTAATTCACTCGCTTTAGCCACCGCAGATTCAAAATCTGCGAGTGGAATACCCGTCTCTGTGGCAAGCGTATTGATTATCCAGGAGACACGTTTACCCTCTGGAATGACAACTCGAGTAACAACTCGATTCGCTGGATCAAGAAGAGCCAAAATTGCATCCGAACTCTTCATCTCAAGTAACAAGTTATATAGGCCAGGAGCGATAGATCCACTTTCTGGGTTGTCATTTGCTGCAGCTATAAAACCATCCACTGAAGCAACGACACCGAGATCCTTAAGACTGTTGCCGATCTGGGCCAAGGTTTCACCCGATGCAATCTGTACTTGCACGGAGCCGGAGCCTGGTCCTGGGAAATCTGGAGCGCCAGAGAGGCGGGAAACAACTTGCGGCGTAACTACTCCAATTACAGCGATGACTGCCAGCAAAATTATCAACGTTTTTCCAGTTGACTTCTTCTTCGATCGATGGCTTGGTGCCTTCTGTGGTGGTGAAGTGCTACTAAATAAGTCAGTGTTGCTCATCTATAGTTTCACTTCCTCTCCCACTAAGGTTCCTAAGTTTTTCTCCGAAGCCAATGCATGTTCCAAGATAACTACTGCAGCCGCTTGATCTATTGCATCACGACTCTGCTTAACATTGCGACCGGCTTCATGCATTCCTCGTTGCGCGCTCACTGAACTCAATCTCTCGTCAATAAGTCGCACTTGGGTTGTTGAGTCCTTGAGAATCTCGGCCACTTCACGAGCAAACTCAACGGCTGACTGCGTGCTAGCAGTGTCCTTGCCAGCGAGGCTAATGGGTTTTCCAATGTATATACATATTGCTTGATGCTCCTGCGCCAGCTCACAGACTTGCTCCACTGCTTGCGGGCCAGCCGAGATAGTAATTAGTGGAGTGGCTAGTAAGCCCTCTGCATCGCACTTAGCAACTCCGATTCGCACTGAACCAAAATCAAGAGCAATGCGAACGCCAATGATCATGTACTAACTACTAATCCCGTTTGCTGCTGCGGAGAAGGCTGCATCAAGTTTGGAAACTCCAGAGCCGCCACCTTGTGCCATTTCTGGACTGCCACCACCCTTGCCATCAAGTGCCGACAACATGGCCTTCAGAACATTTGCTGCGGAAGCTCCTGCGTCTCGCGCTGGTGCATCAGTTGTGACAACAAGTGCGACTTTGTCATCTTCAACAGCTGCTCCAACTAAAACAAATTTAGAACTTTTAATGCTGCCTTTGGCGTTTGTCACCAAGTCGCGTAAATCTCCAGCTGAGGTGCCGATTGGTGCCGTGAAACGATAGAGCGAAACTTCACCAACACGCATTGGCTCACCGACGAGCGATTCGATGTTGCTGGTAAGTGCAGCGGTTCGCGCTTTAGCAATCTCTTTCTCTGCTGCCTTTAAGCGCTCCAGCATCTTTGAAATTCGATCTGGTAGTTCCTCAGCTCTGACCTTGGTCATTTCTGCAAGTTGACCGACTAGATGGTGTTCCCGAGCTAAATAGCGATAGGCATCTGCACCAACTAGTGCTTCCACGCGTCGAACTCCAGCTCCGATTGAACTTTCCGACAAGAAGGTGATTACACCAAGTTGCCCGGAGCGTTCAGTGTGAGTACCGCCACAGAGTTCCCGTGCCCAGTCTCCGACGCTGACAACTCGTACTTGGTCACCATACTTTTCACCAAACAAGGCCATAGCACCTGTTGCACGTGCTTGCTCTTGCGTCATTAACTCTGCACTAACTAACAAGTTGTCGAGCAAGACTTCATTAACGCGCGCTTCAACATCAGACAGCACTGACTGCGGAACCGCTCCAGCACTTGGGAAATCAAACCGGAAGCGACCTGGTGAATTTTCGGAACCCATTTGAGTCGCAGTTTCGCCAAGCGCCTCACGGAAAGCTTTATGTACCATGTGAGTCGCCGTATGAGCGCGCGAGATTGCAAGTCTGCGCTGAACGTCGACCTGTGTCAGCGCACTCGCGCCAACAGTTGGGGCTCCCGAAACAACGCGACCGCGATGGACATACAAGCCAGGTACTGGAGTTTGCACATCAGAGATTTCAATTACTGAACCATCGCTGAGTGTGATCTGTCCGTGATCAGCTAACTGACCACCACCTTCGGCATAGAACGAAGTCCGATCTGTCAATACTTCAATTTCATCGCCTTCTACTGCGCTATTTACATCCACGCCATCAACAACAAGACCGGTAACAACGCTCTCTGTTTGAGTTTCGGTGTAACCAGTGAACTTAGTTACGCCTGACTTGCCCATGATGTCGCGATAAACCGTTACGGCGGCAACGCCACTCTTTCGAGCAACTGAGTCTGCCTTTGCCCGGGAACGTTGTTCCTGCATTAAGCGTCGGAAGCCTTCTTCATCAACACTTAAGCCTTGTTCGGCTGCCATCTCGAGAGTTAGGTCGATTGGGAAACCAAATGTGTCATGCAACGCGAAAGCCGAATCGCCACTTAGCACCTTTGTCTTGGATGATTTCAAATCAGCTGCTGCTAAATCAAACATTGAAGTGCCGCGCTCAAGTGTGCTTAAGAAAGTTTCTTCTTCGGCAGCCGCAATCGACATGATGCGACCTTGTTCAGTTAACAACTCTGGATACTGAGGTGCCATCGCAGTAATGCTGGCTGCAATAAGTTCTTTCATCGAAGGGTCGTTCGTTCCAAGTAAGCGCATATTGCGAACTACGCGGCGCAAAATCCGGCGCAATACATAACCGCGACCTTCATTGCCAGGAAGTACTCCATCAGCAATTAAGAAGGCGCAAGTCCGGGCGTGGTCAGCCACTACGCGTAAGGCAACATCAGACTTTGGATCGGCACCATACTTGCGACCACTTAACTCGCTGGCTCGATCCAAAATGATTCGCGTTGTATCAATCTCGTAGATATTGTCTACGCCTTGAAGCAATGCAGCCATGCGTTCCAAGCCCATGCCAGTGTCAATGCTCTTTGATGGCAGCTCACCAAGAATTGGGAAGTTTTCCTTGCCTGGTCCTTCGCCACGTTCAAATTGCATGAACACAAGATTCCAAACTTCTAGGTATCTTGTTTCATCCGCAATCGGTCCACCTTCACGGCCATGTTCGGGTCCGCGATCGTAATAGATTTCCGAACAAGGTCCACATGGTCCGGGCACACCCATTGACCAATAGTTGTCGGCCATGTCACGACGTTGAATTCTTTCCATAGGTACACCGACAACTTTGTGCCAGATGTCTACGCTCTCGTCATCATCTAAATAGACAGTCACCCAAAGCTTGTCTTCTGGGAAGCCGTAGCCACCTGCAGACACTGGTGAGGTTAGTAATTCCCACGCATATGGAATTGCTTGCTCTTTGAAGTAGTCACCAAAGGAAAAGTTTCCGCACATTTGGAAAAACGAAGCATGGCGAGTGGTCTTGCCTACTTCTTCAATATCTAAGGTTCTAACGACTTTTTGCGCAGAAACTGCGCGTGGGTAAGGCGGCGCAGCTTCACCTAAGAAATACGGCTTGAACGGAACCATTCCCGCGTTAACGAACAAAAGCGTTGGATCATCAAGTAGCAGACTGGCGCTAGGCACGACCGTGTGACCTTTGGACTCAAAGTAGTTCAAAAATCTGGATCGAATTTCAGCGGATTCCACTGCTATCAACTCTTTCTATTTAGTGTCAGTTTGTTAGTAAAAACCCACAAATCTGGTGCGCTATCCCCTAAACCCTAACGAACTAAGTAGGTTTCGGCTTAATCCCTACCCAGAATGGAACGAATTTTGTTCCAAACCTGACCTAAAACTGCTTCCTCACCACGATCGGTTGGTTGGTAGTACTTGGCTTTGGTCAACGGGTCTGGCAAATAAACCTGTTCGCTCACTCCAGCGGCCTCATTATGTGGATACGAGTACCCAACGCCATGCCCTAAATCACCGGCTCGCGCATAGTGCGAGTCTCGCAGATGGGCTGGGACGGTACCGATGTCGCCAGTTCTAATTTCTTCAATAGCTCGATCAATGGCCAGATAAGCACTGTTTGATTTTGGCGCAAGTGCCAACGCGATTGTTGCTTGCGACAAAGTGATTCGGGCTTCTGGCATACCGATGAGTGCCACAGTTTGTGCTGCCGATACCGCCAGGGAAAGCATCGAGTTATCAGCAAGTCCAATGTCTTCACTGGCGCTAATCATCAGTCGACGAGCGATGAATCTTGGGTCCTCACCCGCTTCAAGCATGCGAGCCAAGTAATGCAGCGCAGCGTCTGGATCAGATCCGCGGATAGATTTTATGTAAGCACTAATGATGTCGTAGTGCTGATCACCAGCTTTGTCGTATCGCACAACGTTGTGATCACTTGCTGAACTGATGTCATCGATGGAAATTTCCGAATGCGCGTTACCTAGTGCTACGCCAGCTGCAGCTTCCAGAACTGTTAAAGCGCGCCTAGCGTCACCACCAGCTAATCGAATTAACATTTCGAGTGCGTCAGAAGTAATCGTGACTGTGTCGTTTAAACCACGGGGATCTGTGATTGCGCGGTTTATGACGTTCGTGATCTCAGATTCGTCCAATTCAGAAAGTGTCACCAAAAGTGAACGCGACATCAGCGGAGCAATAACGGAGAAAGACGGATTCTCAGTTGTAGCAGCAACTAGCGTCACCCAACCGTTCTCAACTCCTGGCAATAAAGCGTCTTGTTGAGTCTTGTTAAAGCGATGTACTTCATCAACAAACAAGACTGTTGAAACACCGTAAAGCGATTTGTTTTCCTGAGCTGCCGTGATTACCTCACGCACATCTTTAACTCCAGCATTAATTGCCGAGAGTTCCATAAACTTTGCTGACCCTGCTCTGGCAATCAGCTGTGCAAGCGTTGTCTTTCCAGTTCCTGGAGGTCCCCACAAAATTACTGATGACTTGGTGTCAACGTCAGTTGGTTGCAGGAGTTTATGTAGCGGGCTGCCTTTTGCGATCGCTTTGCGCTGTCCAACGAACTCATCGAGTGTTCGTGGGCGCATTCGAACTGCTAGCGGTGAACCGCCCGATTCTTGATCAAAAAGAGAATCAGTCATCACTTGCGTCTTGAGCGAATGGATCTGCATCGATCCCAGCTTCAAGTCGTTGCTGATCAGTGATTGGAGTTGGTGCACTAGTTAGCGGATCAAAGCCAGCACCAGTCTTTGGAAACGCAATCACGTCGCGCAGGCTAGTTGCACCCGAAAGCAACATACAGATTCGATCCCAGCCAAATGCAATACCGCCGTGAGGTGGTGGTCCGTAAGCAAATGCATCCAATAGGAAGCCAAACTTCTCGCGAGCTTCTTCGTCGCTTAGACCAAGCAGGCTGAAGACTCGCTCTTGCACATCGCTGCGATGAATACGAATCGACCCGCCACCAATTTCATTGCCGTTACAGACAATGTCATAGGCCCAAGCCAAAGCCTGATCTGGCGCTTCTTCGAATCGGTCAACCCATTCGGCGTTAGGCGAAGTAAATGGGTGATGAACTGCAGTCCAGCCACCGTCATCAGTCTTTTCAAACATTGGCGCATCGACAATCCAAAGGAACGACCATTTGCTCTCGTCGATCAGTCCACAACGCTCGCCAACTTCTTGGCGAACTGCACCAAGCAATTGTTGGGTGCTGGACTTGTCGCCAGCGCCAAAGAATGCACAATCCCCTGGCTTGGCCCCAAGATGAGCCGCTAAACCATCGCGTTCAATATCTGAAAGGTTCTTTGCAACCGGACCACCAAGGGTTCCGTCAGCATCAAATGTTACGTAAGCAAGACCCTTTGCCCCACGTTGCTTCGCCCACTCTTGCCAGGCATCAAACGCGCGACGTGGTTGTTCTGCGCCACCTGGCATTACTACAGCACCGACATATTCATTTTGGAATACCCGGAACTCAGTGTTCTTGAAATAGTCAGTGCAGTCAGTAAGTTCGATGTCAAAACGCAAATCTGGTTTATCTGAACCGTACTTATCCATAGCATCGAAATAAGTCATCCGAGGAATGTCACCGATTGTGTAGTTTAAAGTTCCTTGCCAAAGGCTACGTACGATCGCTTCGCCTACTTCAAGAATATCTTCTTGCTCAACAAAGCTCATCTCGATATCCAGTTGCGTAAATTCTGGTTGACGATCTTTGCGGAAATCTTCATCTCGGTAACATCTTGCGATTTGGTAGTAACGTTCCATGCCACCAACCATCAAGAGTTGCTTGAACAACTGCGGGCTCTGCGGTAAGGCGTACCAATGACCAGGCTGGAGTCGAACTGGAACTAAGAAGTCGCGTGCACCTTCTGGAGTGCTACGAGTAAGTGTTGGGGTCTCAATCTCGACAAAATTGCGATCGTGCAAAACTTCGCGCGCTAATCGGTTAACGTCACTTCGCATTCGAAGGATGTTTCCAGCTGATGGACGACGCAAATCTAAATATCGATACTTCAAACGAGTTTCTTCACCAACTGTGATGGCATCATCAATTGGAAACGGTAATGGCGCGCTCTTGCTAAGTACAACAACTGAATCTGCAATGACTTCGATTTCGCCGGTTTCGATCTCAGAGTTTTCGTTTCCTGCGGGGCGAGCTTCGACGGTGCCTATGATCTGGAGACAGAACTCAGATCGCAGTTCCCCAGCAACTGCTTCATCCCGAACCACAACTTGAACAGTGCCGGTTGAATCGCGGAGATCAAGAAATGCAATGCCACCGTGGTCGCGGCGTTTGCCTACCCATCCAGCCAGTGTGACTTGCGAACCAGCATCGCTTAAACGGAGCGCGCCAGCATTGGTAGTTCTTAGCATTTAAGGTTCCTTAATTGGACTATTTAGTT
>JBDLQS010000050.1:0-4777 GCA_039800445.1 Actinomycetota bacterium | reverse complement strand
CTGATTCAACAAAAGCCGATTGCTACCGAATCTATGTACTTAATGATGAAGAACGCATTTGATCTTGGTTACCGCCGCTATGAGTGGAAATGCAATTCCTTGAATCTGCCATCAATCAATGCAGCTATGAGACTTGGCATGTCTTTTGAAGGACTGTTTCGGCAAATGTCTATTGTTAAGGGTCAGAATCGCGACACCGCATGGTTTGCAATTCTGGACCGAGATTGGCCAGTTGCCCAGGAAGCCTTTGTGACCTGGCTTGGTTCGGAAAATTTTGATGCGGATGGCAACCAGATCCTCCGACTATCTGACCTAACATCTCCGATTGTTGAGTCCCGCTGGCCAAACTTGAGCCTTGACGTCCAGCGATAAGTGGATTTGGCACTTAAGTTCGCAAGGGTATTGCCACAGGCGTAGCATTGACACGACCACCTGGTAAGAGGAGTTGCTAAACCATGGAAGCTAATTCAGCCCGCGGCAAGGAAGTTTACGATTTAGACCGCAATCACGTATTTCATTCTTGGAGCGCGCAAGGCGCCCTAAATCCAATGGTGATCCAGGGTGGTGAAGGTTCATACGTTTGGGATTATGACGGCAACCGCTACCTAGATTTCTCAAGCCAGTTAGTGAACGTAAACATCGGTCACCAGCATCCAAAAGTTGTTAAGGCAATTCAAGACCAGGCTGGCAAACTAACAACTATCGCACCACAGCACGCAAACGATATGCGTGGCGAAGCCGCAAAGCGCATTGCTGATCTTGCACCTGATCATATGAATAAAGTTTTCTTCACTAATGGTGGAGCAGATGCAGTTGAGAACGCGATCCGTATGGCACGCATTCACACCCGCAAGCACAAAGTACTTTCGTTCTACCGCTCGTACCACGGCAACACTGGTTCAGCGATTAACGCAACTGGTGACCCACGTCGTTGGCCAAATGAATTCTCTGCTGGTCACGTTCACTTCTTTGGTCCACATCTTTACCGTTCAAGCTTCTGGTCAGAAACCCAAGAGCAAGAAACTGAGCGCGCTTTAGCTCACTTAGCTGAAGTCATTAAGTATGAAGGTCCAAACACAATCGGTGCGCTAATCATCGAAACTGTGGTTGGTACTGCTGGCGTACTTGTTCCACCACCGGGTTACTTAGAAGGCGTTCGCAAGCTTTGCACCGATAACGGAATTGTTTTGATCCTGGATGAAGTTATGGCTGGCTTCGGTCGTACCGGTGAATGGTTTGCATTCGATGCATTTGATGTAAAGCCAGACTTATTTGTTTTTGCTAAAGGTTCAAACAGCGGTTACGTTCCGGTTGGTGGCGTTGTTATCAGTGATGAGATCGCAGCAACCTTCGATAGCCAAGTTTTCCCGGGTGGCCTAACTTACTCTGGACATCCATTAGCTGCTGCATCAATTGTGGCAACTATCGATGTGATGAAGGAAGAAAAGATTGTTGAAAACGCCAAGCACATTGGCGAAACAATTCTTGGACCAGGACTTAAGGAATTAGCAGAGCGTCACAAGATCATCGGTGAAGCTCGCGGTAAGGGCGTCTTCTGGGCACTTGATCTTGTTAAGGATCGCGACACTAAGGAAATGCTTGCACCTTATGGTGGCACCTCACCTGCAATGGGCGAACTTGTAGCGTCAGCTAAGAAGCATGGTTTGATGCCATTCACTAACTACAACCGCTGGCACATTGTTCCACCATGCACTGTTTCGGAAACTGAAGCCAAGGAAGGCCTAGCGATTCTGGATGAAGTATTTGCTGGCCTAGGAAAGTACTACGAAGGCAAGTAAGTCTTGAGGATTGTCCCGAACCTATTGATTTAGGTTCGGGATTTTCTTTGTTATGGCATAAAGCAATAGGCTTGGGAAAGTGTTAATCCTGGTTATTGGTCAAGGTGCACGAGAGCACGCCATAATCCAGTCGCTTACCCGAGATCCTGACGTAAATGTCATTTGTGCTCCGGGAAATCCAGGTATTAAGCAAATCGCCAAAACCTTCAACGTTAACTCAAATGACATTTCTGAAGTCGTCGCGTTAGCCAAAACCCACAAACCAGATCTCGTAGTAATCGGTCCAGAAGCTCCACTGGTTGCTGGCGTTGTTGATGAACTTCGTAATGCTGGATTTGTTGTGTTTGGCCCAAGCAAGGCTGCGGCTGCATTAGAAGGCAGCAAGGGTTTTGCCAAAGAAATCATGCAAGCTGCCGGAGTGCCGACTGCGGATAGTAAGTATTGCCAAACTGTGCCGGAGGCCAGAGCAGCCCTTGAATTGTTTGGTGCACCTTACGTGGTGAAAGACGATGGCTTAGCAGCCGGCAAAGGTGTCGTAGTTACCGATGACTTTGATGCCGCAGTTGCGCACGCTATGGCATGTATTGATAGTCGGGATGGTGGAGCCGTTGTCATCGAAGAATTCCTTGATGGCCCAGAAGTTAGCTTGTTTGGCGTAAGTGATGGCACAGTGGTCGTTCCGCTGACTCCAGCCCAAGACTTTAAGCGCGTTGGTAACAACGACAAAGGGCCAAACACTGGTGGCATGGGCGCATATTCACCACTGCCTTGGGCGCCTAAAAATTTCGTCACTGACGTGACAAAGAATGTTTTGCAGCCGATGGTTGACGAAATGAATCGTCGAGGTATTCCATTCCAAGGCTTACTTTTCGCTGGGCTTGCTGTCACAAGCAGGGGAGTTCGAGTAATTGAATTCAACGCTCGATTTGGAGATCCGGAAACTCAAGTTGTACTAGCCAGACTTAATTCGTCTTTAAGTGAATTGCTCTTGGCTGCTGCTACTGGCAAACTTTCCAGCCTGCGCGAACTTGAGTGGAAGTCAGAATCAGCCGTCACAGTTGTCATGGCAGCTGAAGGTTATCCAGACTCTCCAAAGACTGGCGCCATCATTTCTGGAATATCGGAGGCCGAGAAGCTTGGCTTAACAGTTTTCCACGCTGGAACTAAGTCCAATGAATCTGGGGAAATCCTGGTCAATGGCGGTCGTGTACTCAGTGTGACTGCAACTGGCAGCGATTTAAGCGACACACGGCACCAGATCTACGCCGGAATTGAGAGAATTGAATTCGACGGGGAACATCACCGTTCGGACATTGCGCTGAAAGCAGCGCTTGGTGAAATCAGATTGGGAGACCACAGTTGAGTAAGCCAATGATCCCGAACGTTTTAGCCAGCCGTTATGCATCCAGCGGCATGGCCAATATTTGGTCAGCCGAAAACAAGATCGCAATTGAGCGACATCTTTGGATTGCCGTTCTTAAAGCACAAAAAGATTTGGGAATTGATATTCCACAGGCAGCCATTGATGCATATGAAAAGGCATTGCCGAACATCAATCTCAACAGTATTAATGACCGGGAAAAGCTAACCCGTCATGATGTTAAGGCTCGCATCGAAGAATTCTGCGAGTTAGCAGGATTTGAGCACATCCATAAAGGCATGACCAGTCGAGATTTAACTGAGAACGTTGAGCAGCTTCAGATCGTTGAAGCTAGTTACTACATTCGAATTAAGGCGTTAGCGACGGCTGCAAAATTAGCTGAACTTGCTGTTCGTTACACCGATGTTGCACTTACCGGACGAAGCCATAACGTGGCAGCGCAAACCACAACTCTTGGTAAGCGCTTTGCTTCTGCTGCTGAAGAACTATTGCATTCGATTGAACGTCTAGATGATTTGTTAAGTCGTTATCCATTGCGCGGCATAAAAGGTCCAGTTGGAACTTCGCAAGATATGTTGGATCTTTTCGATGGGGATGCTAGCAAGCTAGCTGAACTTGAGACTCGAATTGCAGAGCATTTAGGCATTAAGAATGTTTTGACAAGTGTTGGTCAGATTTACCCTCGCTCGCTGGACTATGAAGTTTTAACTGCGCTAGTTCAACTGGCAAGCGCGCCAAGCTCAATGGCCACCACTATCCGTTTGATGGCTGGACATGAACTAGTGACTGAAGGATTCAAAGAGGGCCAAGTCGGATCCAGCGCAATGCCACACAAAATGAACACTCGTTCCTGCGAGCGGGTAAATGGCTTCACCGTCATCTTGCGTGGCTACGCATCTATGGCCGGCGAACTTGCTGGTAATCAATGGAATGAAGGCGATGTGTTCTGCAGCGTAGTTCGACGCGTGGCTCTTCCAGATTCGTTCTATGCAATTGATGGTTTGTTTGAAACTTTCTTAACCGTCCTGGAAGAATTCGGCGCGTTCCCAGCCGTAATTGATCGCGAGCTTTCTCGTTACTTGCCATTCCTTGCAACTACCAAGATCTTGATGGCAGCAGTTCGAAATGGCGTTGGCCGCGAAACTGCGCATGAAGTGATTAAGGAACATGCTGTTGCAGTTGCGCTTGAAATGCGCGGAGCAAATGGCGGCGATGGCAATGCCGTGCTTGATCGCTTAGCAGCCGATGCTCGCTTAGGAATTAATCGCGAAGACCTAGAAGCACTAATTTCCCAGCCACTTGAATTCACGGGCGCCGCTCGCGACCAAGTTGCTGCAGTAGCAGATAAAGTTTCAAAACTCGTCGCTACTTCACCTGAAGCCGCAAACTACCGACCGGAGCCTATCCTGTGACAATTCAGCCCACCGACTATGAATTAGGTGCTGAGTTTAAGCATGTCTACTCCGGCAAAGTTCGCGATCTCTATGAAGCCCCAGATGGTAGATTGCTTTTTATAGCCAGTGATCGTATCTCGGCGTATGACTGGATTTTGCCTTCAGTAATTCCGGACAAAGGCAGAATCCTGACTGCTATGTCG
>JBDLQS010000049.1:0-4241 GCA_039800445.1 Actinomycetota bacterium | reverse complement strand
GGGTGGCAGAAATGCTAGGCACTGCAATTCCACGTTTCTGCGACCATCCACTTTTGGAACCGGTAGCTGCTTGCCGTATGTGTTTGGTTGAAATTGAGGGACAAGGTAAGCCACAACCTTCTTGTGCAGTCACCGTTTCTGATGGCATGGTTATCAAAACTCAACACACCAGTGAGATGGCAGAAAAAGCTCAAGCCGGCGTCATGGAGTTCTTGCTGATTAATCACCCACTTGATTGCCCAATCTGTGACAAGGGCGGCGAATGCCCACTTCAAAATCAAGCGATGACAAATGGTCAAGGTGAAACAAGATTCGAAGGCACGAAGCGAACTTTCCCTAAACCAATCAACGTAAGCGCTCAAGTTTTGCTTGATCGTGAGCGCTGCGTATCTTGCGCTCGTTGCACTCGCTTCGCAGACCAAATTGCTGGCGATCCATTCATTGAATTGTTAGAACGTGGCGCAAAGCAACAAGTTGGTACCTCGGAAGATCAGCCGTTTGATTCCTACTTCTCTGGAAACACAATTCAGATTTGCCCGGTCGGCGCATTAACAAGTGCCAAGTATCGTTTCCGCTCCCGTCCATTTGATTTAGTAAGTACACCAACTGCATGTGAGCACTGTGCTAGTGGATGTGCGCTGCGCACTGACGTTCGCCGCAGCACAGTTATGCGTCGCTTGGCTTGGGATGCACCTGAAGTTAACGAAGAATGGAACTGCGACAAGGGTCGATTTGCATTCCCATACACAAACGAAGGTCGCTTAACTCATCCACTAGTTCGTGACGATGCAGGCAACTTAGTTCCAGCATCATGGCCTGAAGCATTACGGGTTGCCGCTGCTGGTTTAGCAAAAACTGGAAAAGCAACAGCAGTATTGACTGGTGGGCGAGTAACCGTTGAAGATGCTCAAGCCTATGCATCATTTGCTCGCGATGTTATTGGTACAAGTGATGTTGATTTCCGTGCTCGCGCAGTAAGTAATGAAGAGACAGCGTTCCTGGCAAATCATGTAGCCAATAAGGGCCTTGAGGTAACTTACGGTGACTTGGAAGTAGCAAAGAGTGTGCTCTTAGTTTCGTTTGAACCAGAAGATGAATCACCTATTGTTTTCTTGCGTCTTCGCAAAGCTGCCTTAAGCGGTACCACAAAGGTTTTCGCAGTAGCTCCGTACACAAGTGCTGGCCTTGCCAAGATGAAGGGCACTTTGCTAGTTGCTGGACCCCGTGAAGAAGTTTCGGTAATTGCATCCGCAGCAACGCACCTAACCAGTGACAGCGTGATATTGGTTGGCGAACGTGCTGCCCAAACACCTGGTGCATTGACAGCGGTCGCAGAGCTAGTTGCAAAGACTGGCGCAAAGTTGGCTTGGATCCCAAGACGTGCGGGTGATCGTGGGGCACTTGATGCTGGCTTACTTCCAATAAATGGTCGCAACACATCCGAAATTGTCGCTGCTACTGGATCAGCAATCAAGGGACTAGTAGTGGGTGGGGTTTCACCTGAAGATGTCAACGGCGACTTACTTTCTGCAATTGAGAAAGCCCAGTTCGTAGTTTCACTTGAGACTCGTCACACTGAGATAACGGCTGAAGCTGATGTAGTTTTGCCAGTTGCAGTTGTTACTGAAAAAGCTGGAACTTTCCGTAACTGGGAAGGTCGCGACCGGAGCTTTGCTGCAGTCATTCCAACCCCAGGTGCACTTAGCGACGCTGATGTTCTTAGCGAGTTAGCCCGCGAACTTGGAAAATCACTTTCTTTTACTGATTTTTGGGCAACTGCAACTAAGCCAGCATTAAAGGCCGATGCAGCATCTGTTGAGACAGTCGGAAACGGACAAGCAGTGCTTTCGACTTGGCGTCACCTACTAGATAAGGGTTCATTGCAAAGTGGCGAGCCTTATCTAGCGGCAACTGCCAGAGTTGCAGTGGTTCGAGTTAGCCCAGCTACCGCACAAAAGTTGAACTTAATTGACGGGGCGACTGCAACAGTTACCTGTTGTGGCAACAGTGCCAGCGCGCCATTAATTGTCACCGCGGGCATGTCAGAGGATGTTGTCTGGTTGCCAGCAAACAGCGAAGGCAGTTCATTGAACTTGCCATCCGGTTGTGTTGTAGATGTTTCGCAGGGAGGTCACTAATGTTTCGCTCTCAAGCTCAAGGTGATCTAAGTATCTTTGGTAACGATCCAGGCGTCATCATTGCAATAAAGGTTGTCGGAATCTTTGTAATTATGGTTTTGATGACGCTGCTAACAATTTGGGCAGAGCGTCGCGTGGTAGGCCGCATGCAAATGCGCATCGGACCAAACCGCGTTGGACCATTTGGAATTTTGCAGTCACTTATGGATGGCATCAAGTTGGCCCTTAAGGAAGAAATCATTCCAAAGGGTGCACACTTAGCGGTTTACGTAATTGCGCCAGTGATAGCAGCTACCACTGCATTTTTGACCTTCGCAGTGATTCCACTTGGACCTCAGGTTTCAATTCTTGGAACTATAACTCCACTGCAACTGACCGACTTCCCAGTATCAGTTCTCTATGTTTTAGCAATCGCCTCCGTAGGAATTTACGGAATCGTGCTTGCGGGTTGGTCATCTGGCTCGATTTACCCTCTTCTTGGCGGACTTCGTTCGTCAGCCCAGATGATCAGTTACGAAATCGCAATGGGCCTTTCGTTTGTGGCGGTATTCCTTTATGCCGAGTCAATGTCGACTTCGCAAATTGTCGCAGCCCAAGAGCCAATGTGGTACATAGTTTTACTTCTGCCATCGTTCATCATTTACACAACAGCAATGGTTGGCGAAACTAACCGAGCGCCGTTTGATTTACCAGAGGCAGAAGGTGAATTAGTAGGTGGCTTCCATACCGAATATTCATCCTTGAAATTCGCACTCTTCTTCTTGGCTGAGTACGTAAACATGGTTACCGTTTCAGCCCTTGCCACGACTCTTTTCCTTGGCGGCTGGCGCGCGCCTTGGCCTATCTCACTTTGGGATCAAGCCAATGTCGGTTGGTGGCCAATGCTTTGGTTCTTCGGCAAGGTTTTTGCCTTTATCTTTATTTTCATCTGGCTACGCGGAACATTACCTCGTTTGCGTTACGACCAATTCATGAAGTTTGGTTGGAAGGTTTTGATTCCAGTTTCGATTGCCTGGATCTTGATCGTTGCAATCGCTCGCTACCTTCGCAATACCGGTGGCTTAGAGTCGCGTAACTTGCTCTTTGCTGCCAGCGCAGTTCTGATCGTGATTGTTTTGATTTCTTATGCGCTTGATTTGCGACGCAAGAAATCTGACGAGGTTGAAGAGCAACGAGTTGCTTTCGAAGCTGAGCAAGAATTCGATCCATTTGCTGGTGGCTTCCCAGTTCCACCAATGCCAGGCCAGATTGCTCAGCCATCACGCCGAGCTAAGGTAACGATTTCAAGCGGTGTCGCTTCATCTCAGGCCGCAACGGAAACTACGGAGGGCACCAATGTCTAAAGTTCCACAAGTTATCCGTGGATTCGGAGTCACTTTCTTATCAATGTTCAAGAAGGTAACAACAGAGCAGTACCCAGAAGAACGCGACAAGTATCCACCAAAGCCACGGTTCCATGGTCGCCATCAACTAAACCGGCACCCAGATGGCTTAGAAAAATGTATCGGATGTGAATTGTGTGCCTGGGCATGTCCAGCAGATGCAATTTATGTGGAAGGCGCGGACAACACCGAGGAAGAACGCTTCTCACCAGGAGAACGTTACGGCCGCACCTACCAAATCAATTACCTGCGCTGCATTCTGTGTGGCCTATGTATTGAAGCCTGTCCAACCCGCGCGCTTACTATGACAAACGAGTATGAGTTGGCAGACGATAGCCGCGAGAAATTGATCTTCACCAAGGAAGACTTACTTGCTCCACTATTAGCTGGCATGGAACTTCCACCGCACGACATGGCTCCAGGCACAACTGCAATCGATTACTACGAAGGCAAAGTTGGCAGCAGCCCAACACCAACCGGAGCAAAGGTTGGTGACGAGTAGTGAATGGTGAAAGCGTAGTTTTTTGGGTCTCGGGTACGTTCGCCGTTGTTGGAGCGCTTGGAATGGTTTCATCGAGGAAGGCTGTACATAGCGCGCTCTGGGTGGCATTTGCGATGATCAACATTGCAGTTCTTTACTTTGCACTTGAAGCTCCATTCCTTGGAGTAACTCAAATCATTGTTTACACCGGTGCAGTGATGATGCTGTTCTTGTTCGTAT
>JBDLQS010000048.1:0-6909 GCA_039800445.1 Actinomycetota bacterium | reverse complement strand
TTGCGCTCACTTGGCTTGAAGCGAATTGGCGACACTGTTGTTAAAGAAGATCGTCCAGAAATTCGTGGCATGGTTAACACCGTTCGTCACTTGGTCAGTGTTGAGGAGGTTAAGTAACCATGACACTTAAGGTTCATCATCTTCGCCCGGCTCCGGGTAGCAAGACTGCCAAGACACGCGTAGGCCGTGGTGAAGGTAGCAAGGGTAAGACAGCAGGTCGCGGTACCAAGGGTACAAAGGCTCGCTATCAAGTTCCGGCTCGCTTCGAGGGTGGTCAAATGCCACTTCACATGCGTACTCCAAAGCTAAAGGGATTCAAGAACCCATTTGGAACTGAGTACCAGGTCGTTAACGTAGCTCAAATCAATGCACTGTTTCCAAAGGGTGGCGACGTAACAATTGCTGACCTTGTTAAAGCTGGCGCAGTCCGCAAGGGCGAACTAGTTAAGGTGCTTGGTCAGGGCGACATCACAGTTTCCGTCAAGGTAACTGCTAATGCTTTCTCAGAATCAGCTAAGGCAAAGATTGCTGCAGCTGGTGGTTCCGTAACCCAGATCTGATTCATTTGACTTCGACAGCAAGTATGAGGCTGTCGAAGTCAAATGTTTTTCTCATCAGTTAACTAATAGGAGGCAACAGTGCTTAGTGCATTCGCAGCCGCATTCCGGACTCCGGACTTGCGTCGCAAACTGTTGTTTACTTTGGGCATCATTGGCGTATTCCGCCTTGGTTCGGTAGTTCCAGCTCCTGGTGTCAGCTACACCGCTGTGCAAATTTGTGTTGACACGGTGCAAGATAACTCGATTTATGGACTGATTAACTTATTTAGCGGTGGCGCACTGTTGCAACTATCTGTGTTTGCACTTGGCATCATGCCTTACATCACAGCAAGCATCATCATTCAGTTGCTTACGGTTGTTATTCCTCGCCTGGAAACTTTGAAAAAAGAAGGCTCATCTGGACAAGCAAAGATTACGCAATACACCCGTTATTTAACTATTGGTCTTGCGATTCTTCAGTCCACAACAATCATTACTTTGGCTCGTACCCCAGGACGTTTGTTCCAGGGATGTAATGAACAGCTTTTGCCTAACCAATCAATTCAAATGCTTCTGACATTAGTAATAGTTATGACTGCAGGAACTGCGCTGATCATGTGGTTTGGCGAATTGATTACCGACCGTGGTGTTGGTAACGGTATGTCGATTTTGATTTTTGCATCGATTATTTCTTCTTTCCCAGGTCAACTCGTTTCCATCTTCACAATCGATGGTTCGCTTAAGTTCCTATCCGTGATGTTGGTAATCGGTCTAACCATCGTTGCCATTGTTTTCGTTGAGCAGGCTCAGCGACGAATTCCAGTTCAGTATGCGAAGCGTCAAGTAGGTCGCAAGTCTTATGGCGGCACTTCAACTTACTTGCCAATCAAGGTCAACCAGGCTGGCATCATCCCAGTTATCTTCGCATCCTCCTTGCTTTACATTCCGTCTTTGATCGTTCAGTTGACTGGTTCGGAAGCAGACTGGGCGCAATGGGTTGCTACCAACATGGATCCAGGCCGAGCCGGATACCTAACACTTAACTTCCTATTGATTCTTTTCTTTGCATACTTCTATGTGTCGATCACTTTCAACCCAGAAGAAACTGCTGACAACATGAAGCAGTATGGCGGATTCATTCCTGGCATCCGCGCCGGAAAGCCAACCGCTGACTACCTTGCCTATGTTTTGAACCGCATCACACTGCCAGGTGCGCTGTACCTAGCAACCATTGCAACTCTGCCTTACTTAGCGTTTGAAGCACTTGGAGTTGGCTCTCGCTTTGCTTTCGGTGGAACAAGTATCTTGATCATCGTCGGTGTAGCTCTAGACACCGTGAAGCAAATCGAAAGCCAGTTGCAACAGCGTAATTACGAAGGCTTCCTGAAGTAATGCGCCTGCTCATCATGGGGCCGCCCGGAGCTGGCAAAGGTACTCAAGCAGCCATGATCTGCGAAGAGTTTGGAATTCCACATGTATCAACTGGTGATCTGTTTCGCTTGAATCTTTCGCAGGGAACTGCACTAGGACTAGAAGCCAAGAAGTACATGGATGCTGGCGAGTACGTTCCAGATTCAGTTACTAATGGAATGGTTCGGGAGCGCCTTAAAGACTCTGACACCCAAGTTGGATTCCTACTAGATGGTTACCCACGCACTGTTGCCCAAGTCGGAGAACTTGATGGCATGCTCAGTTCAAAGCCGTTAGACCGAGTTATTGAACTAACAGCAGATACTGACGTAGTTGTGAAGCGCTTACTTGGTCGAGCAATTGAACAGGGTCGCGCAGACGACACCGAAGAAGTGATTCGTCGCAGACTTGAAGTTTATGAAGAGCAAACAGCACCACTAACCGCTCTCTACAAGTCACGTGGCTTGTTAGTGCAAGTCGATGGACTTGGATCCGTTGAAGAAGTAACTGCGCGAATCTCTGCTGCGTTAAATAGTTAGTAGGACCAAAATGTTTGGTCGTAAAAGTAAATTTGAAATCAAAACACCTGATCAATTTCTTTTAATGCGCAAAGCTGGTCTTGTTGTTGCAGATGTACTCGCTCGCATGCAAGCTGAAGCGGTACCAGGTGTTACGACGGATCAACTTGATCGCATTGCACGCGAAATGTTAAAGGCCGCAGGAGCTGAATCATCTTTCCTGGGTTACTTCGGCTACCCATCAGTTATTTGTGCATCGGTTAATGAAGAAGTGGTTCATGCAATTCCGAATCCACGAACTTTGCAAGATGGCGATATCCTTTCGGTTGACTTTGGTGCGATCATCGAAGGCTGGAATGGCGACGCTGCAGTAACAATTGAAATTGGAACCCCGATTGAAAAACAAACTGCGCTGAGTAAAGCAACAGAGCTTTCGATGTGGGCAGGATTATCTAAAGCGGTTGCAGGTAATCGACTTTCTGACATTAGCCACGCAGTTGAAAAAACCATTCGCGCTGCAGGTTCGTATGGAATTTTAGAAGAGTACGGTGGCCATGGAATTGGAACCAAAATGCATATGGATCCACTTGTACCTAACTATGGTGAGCCCGGGCATGGCCCAGAGTTAGTGGTCGGTATGGCACTTGCCATTGAACCGATGGCAACTTTAGGAAGTCGTCACGTTCGGACTTTGGAAGATGATTGGACCGTGGTAACTACTGATGGTTCCCGAGCTGCGCACTGGGAGCACACCGTTGCAATCACCGAAGAAGGGCCATGGGTGTTAACCGCCCACGATGGGGGAGCCGCCTATTTCCAGGCCCATGGAATCCCTAGTCCAGCTTCCAAATACGCGGTTTGAGCCAGAAGTAGCCTAAATAATTGCAATCTGGCTCAGGTGAGAAATTGAAAAACCCTTATTTTAATGGGGGGTCAATCCCAGGATTTCATGTTTTGCAGGGTATTGCCGTAACATCGGACGTCGGTCCTCTTGCAATTCCGTGAGGGAACCGCTTCCAAGGGAGTACAAGACCTTTATGGCCAAAAAAGACGGCGCCATCGAAATCGAGGGCACTATCACCGAGGCTCTGCCGAACGCTATGTTCCGCGTAGAACTCGAAAATGGTCACAAAGTACTTGCACACATTTCCGGCAAGATGCGTATGCACTACATCCGTATCCTGCCTGATGACAAGGTTGTTGTGGAGCTATCTCCATACGATCTAACCCGCGGACGAATTGTCTACCGCTACAAGTGATCAGGATCTAAAAAGTGAAGGTTAATCCCTCAGTTAAGCCAATGTGCGACAAGTGCAAAGTCATTCGTCGTCATGGTGTAGTCATGGTCATTTGCGAAAACCCACGCCATAAACAGCGTCAGGGATAAGACAACGACATAAGACGATCACCCGATCCCGAATGAACGCGTGCGTGAATTCGGAACGACACTCTCAGGTGTGTAAAGGCTGAGAACCTTGTCAGGCGGCAAGGAATGGTGAACGTGCGAGACCTTTACCACGAAAAGAAATGAGTTACGCCTGATGGCACGCCTTGTTGGTGTCGACCTCCCGCGCGAAAAGCGTCTAGAGATCGCCCTTACATATATCTTCGGCATTGGCCGTACCCGCGCGGATGAAATCCTTGCGGCTACCGGCATTAGCCCAGATCTTCGCGTTAAGGACCTAACGGATGAGCAATTGATTCCGTTGCGCGAATACATCGAAGCCAACTTCAAAATTGAAGGTGACCTTCGTCGCGAGGTACAAGCAGATATTCGTCGCAAGATTGAAATCGGTTCGTACCAAGGAATCCGTCATCGTCGTGGAATGCCTGTCCGTGGACAGCGCACCCACACCAACGCCCGTACCCGTAAAGGTCCGAAGAAGACCGTGGCTGGAAAGAAGAAAGTAACTAAGTAGTTACTGACCTCTTCCCAATCGAGAAAAAGGAATCCAATGCCTCCAAAGAAAGCTACTGCGGCCGGTGCTAAGAAGATCCGTCGCAAAGAAAAGAAGAATGTTGCTGTAGGTCAGGCCTACATCAAGTCAACATTCAACAACACAATCGTTTCAATCACCGATCCATCTGGTGCTGTCATCTCTTGGTCATCTGCTGGCCAGGTTGGTTTCAAGGGAAGTCGTAAGAGCACACCATTCGCTGCTCAGATGGCTGCCGAAGCTGCTGCAAAGCGTGCGATGGAACACGGTATGAAGAAAGTTGATGTCTTTGTAAAGGGCCCAGGCTCAGGTCGCGAAACTGCGATCCGTTCCCTGCAGGCCTCTGGTCTTGAGGTCGGAACGATCCAAGACATGACCCCTGTCCCTCATAACGGATGCCGCCCGCCCAAGCGTCGCCGCGTCTGATACGAAGAATTTAGGAGACAAAACTAATGGCTCGTTATACCGGTCCCGATTGCAAGCGCTGCCGTCGCGAAAAAACAAAGTTATTCCTCAAGGGCTCTAAGTGTGATTCACCAAAGTGCCCAATGGAATCCCGTCCTTACCCTCCAGGCCAGCATGGTCGTGGCCGCGCTAAGGAATCCGAGTACTTATTGCAGATGCGTGAAAAGCAGAAGACTGCACGTATTTACGGAGTGCTGGAAAAGCAGTTCCGCGGATACTACGAAGAAGCTAGCCGTAAGCACGGCAAGACTGGTGAAAACCTACTTCGCATTCTTGAATCACGTCTGGACAATGTTGTGTTCCGCGCTGGCTTTGCAAAGAGCCGCGACATGGCACGTCAGATTGTTCGTCACGGACATATCGTTGTTAACGGCAAAAAGGTAGACATCCCGTCTTTCCGCGTTAGCCCTAACGACGTTATTGAAGTTCGTAAGTCTTCACTTGAAATGACACCATTCCAAGTTGCTTACGCAGAAATTGGCGAACGTACCGTTCCTGCTTGGTTGGAAGTTATTCCAGCTGGCATGCGCATCCTGGTCCACTCCCTACCTGCACGTGAGGTCATTGACACTCAGGTACAGGAACAGTTGATCGTTGAACTTTACTCCAAGTAATTAACATCCCCATCAAACAGCGACTTCAAATAGTGGTCGTCGCCGGAAGGAAATAACTGTGCTGATCTCAGTCCGCCCAGAACTAAAAGAAGAAGTACTATCCGAAACTCGTTCCCGCTTTGTGCTTGCACCGCTAGAACCAGGTTTTGGTTACACACTTGGTAACTCACTACGCCGTACCTTGCTTTCATCTATTCCAGGTGCAGCAATCACAAGCATCAAACTTGATGGCGTTCTACATGAATTCACCACCATCGAAGGCGTTAAGGAAGACATCACTGAAGTCATCCTGAACCTTAAGAACCTAGTTGTGTCCTCACAGTTCGACGAGCCAGTAACTATGTACTTAAAGAAGCAGGGCCCAGGCCCAGTTACAGCTGCTGACATTGCGCCACCAGCTGGAGTTGAAATCTTTAACCCAGAATTGTTCCTAGCTACCCTGAATGACAAGGGCAAGCTAGACATGGAAATCGTTGTTGAACAGGGTCGCGGTTACATCTCGGCAGCTAACAACAAGGCATCCGGTGGCGAAATTGGGCGAATTCCAATCGACTCAATTTACTCACCAGTTCTTAAGGTCACTTACAAGGTTGAAGCAACACGTGTTGAACAGCGCACTGACTTCGACTCACTAGTAATCGATGTTGAGACCAAGGGATCAATTGCACCACGCGATGCAATTGCATCTGCTGGAGCAACACTTGTTGAGCTATTCGGTCTAGCTCGTGAACTTAACGTTGACGCTGAAGGTATCGAAATTGGTCCATCAGTAACTGATCAGTTTGCAGCCGAACAGCTAAGCATGCCGGTTGAAGCACTTGACCTAACAGTTCGTTCATACAACTGCCTAAAGCGTGAAGGTATCCACACTGTTGGAGAACTAATCACTCGCTCCGAAGCAGACTTGATGGACATTCGTAACTTTGGCGCTAAGTCAATTGACGAAGTCAAGGACAAGTTAGCTTCAATGGGAATTGCACTGAAGGATTCACCTCCAGGATTTGACCCAAGCCAGTACGCATCGGCATTTGACGATGATTACAACGAAGACGAAGAAGAAGCATTTGCACCAGCTGGTTCATATGCAACTTTCCAGTCGGAAGCAGCACCAGTTGAAGTATCAGCTGATGACGCAACAGCCGATGACGACCAAAGTTTCGCTGAGGACGAGCAGCTCTAACGAGCTCTCGTTTCCAGTAACGAATTGACAGGAGAGAAACATGCCACAGCCATCCAAGGGCAAGCGAATGGGCGGAAGTCCAGCACACGAGCGCCTAATCTTGGCTAACCTCGCAACTGCGTTGTTCGAGCATGGTCGCATCACAACGACTGAAGCACGCGCACGTCGTCTGCGTCCGGTTGCCGAGCGATTGATCACAATCTCAAAGAAGGGCGATCTACATGCCCGTCGTCGAGTTTTGACAGT
>JBDLQS010000047.1:0-2802 GCA_039800445.1 Actinomycetota bacterium | reverse complement strand
GCCTAACTCCACCAACAGCCAGAATACAAAGTGCCATTAATAGAAATGTGGCCCACAGTGCCAGAGTTCTATCGACGTCGTATACAACAATTGAAATTGGAATTGATAGTCCCAAAACAATGGCTTCAAAGAACAAGATTGCGCTGCCCATTACCTTCATTTGATTCTCATCTCCACTAGGTATTGGTCTTACCCATAATTAAACGTGCTGCTGCAGCAGTAACCACTGAACCTGTAACCACTACCCCGACGCCATTCATGCCCGCGTCATCGGCCATTTCAATTGCGCGATCTATCGCACTGGTCAAATTCGCTTCGACGTGTACTCGATCTTCACCAAAGACCTGTATTGCAAGTTCTGCAATCTCTGGCGCCAACATCGCGCGCTGCGCACCATTCCAAGTAACTACTACATCTGTTATGACAGGTTCAAGTGCTTGCAATACCCCGATGACATCTTTATCTGCCATCACCGAAATCACGCCGATGACTTGCTCGAAGGTAAATGACTCTTCCAATGCTGTTGCCAATACAGCAGCGCCATGTGGATTGTGCGCTGCATCAACGATCACAGTTGGACTTCTTCGCACTACTTCTAAGCGCCCCGGTGAAGTAGCGGAACCCAATCCTTCACGAACTGCATCGATGTCTAAGGTTAGAGTTCCGCCAAAGAATGCTTCGACTGCCGCTAATGCCACAGATGCGTTTGCAGCTTGGTGAGCTCCAAACAGTGGCAAGAGAATTTCATCGTAGGAACCATTGAGTCCATCAAGATTCAAGACTTGTCCGCCGATTGCTAATGCGCGATCACGCACTGAAAACTCAACGCCTTGTCTAGCCACCATGGCATCGACTGTGGCAGCGCGGGCTAACAAAATTTCTGCGGGTCCTGCATCTTGATATGAGAGAACAGCAATCGAGTTAGGCTTTATGATTCCAGATTTTTCAACTGCGATTTTTTCAACTGTGTCACCTAGATAGTCAGCATGATCCATTCCAATTGGGGTAACAACGCTCACCTGCGGCGCGACAACGTTTGTGGCATCCCAAGCGCCACCCATACCAACTTCAACAACGGCCACATCAACTGGTGCATCGGCAAAAGCCGCGAAAGCCATTCCGGTCAGAACTTCAAAATAGGACATGGCAGGACCGCCACTTGCCAAACTTTCGCTATCGACGATTGCTAGGTACGGCTCAAGTTCGTCATAAATCTCAACAAACTTTTCGGCTGGAATCGGCTCACCACTTAATCGAATCCGCTCAGTTACATTGTGTAAGTGTGGGCTAGTAACTAGTCCAGTGCGCAGACCCATGGATCGCAACAAGGACTCAATCATTCGAGCCGTTGAAGTCTTGCCATTTGTTCCAGTTATGTGGATTACTGGATACGCAAACTGTGGGTCACCCAAAAGGGTCATCAAATGGCTAATTCGATCCAGACTTGGTTCGATTTTGGTTTCTGGCCAGCGAGATTCCAAGACCTCTTCCACACGTGCAAGTTCTTGGATATCGGGCAAAGTCATGGATTCATTCTAATTGTCTTTAATTGTCTAGGATTAGGGATCATGAGCGCGCAACGTATGCCTGAAAAGCCAACTCTCGACGGTTTGGAATCCAAATGGATGCAGACCTGGGATCAAGCTGGTACCTACTCATTTGATCGCAGCGCAACTCGTGAAAATGTTTTCAGCATCGATACTCCCCCACCAACTGTCAGTGGTTCTCTGCACGTGGGTCACGTTTTTTCTTATACACACATTGACTGTGTTGCCCGTTACCAAAGAATGAATGGCAAGTCAGTCTTTTACCCAATGGGCTGGGATGACAACGGACTTCCAACTGAACGACGCGTGCAAAACTACTTTGGGGTTCGCTGTGATCCGTCACTTCCCTATGATGCAAACTTCCAGCCACCTGCTGAGCCAGGCAAAGACCAGATCGCAATCTCACGTCGAAACTTTGTTGAACTATGTGAACAGCTAACCGTTGAAGACGAAAAAGCTTTTGAAGAACTTTGGCGTCGGCTAGGTACCAGCGTTGACTGGAAATTGACTTACCAAACTATTGATTCCCGAGCTCGTGCAGTTTCGCAGCAAATGTTCCTTAACAATCTTTCTCGTGGCGAGGCTTACCAAAGTGAAGCCCCCACTCTTTGGGACGTAACGTTCCGAACTGCAGTTGCCCAAGCTGAATTAGAAGACCGCGAACGCCCAGGTGCTTACCATCGCATCTCTTTCCACAAGCCAGATGGTAATCCACTATTTATTGAGACAACTCGACCGGAACTAATTCCAGCCTGTGTTGCTTTAGTTGCCCATCCAGATGATGAGCGTTACCAGCCGCTCTTTGGCACAACTGTTACTTCACCAATTTTTGGTGTTGAAGTACCAGTACTGGCTCACACTCTTGCCGATCCAGAAAAGGGATCCGGTATAGCAATGATTTGTACGTTTGGTGACACTACCGACGTAACTTGGTGGCGCGAACTGCAATTAACAACTCGGCCAATCATTGGCTGGGACGGTCGCATCATTACTGAAGTCCCAGAATGGATTAAGTCTGAACTAGGCAAGAATGCTTACGCAGCACTTGCTGGCTTAACAGCACATTCAGCAAAAGAGAAGATTGCAGAACTACTTCGGGAATCTGGTGACCTCGAAGGTGAGATTCGCCAAATCGTGCATCCAGTTAAGTTCTTTGAAAAGGGTGACAAGCCTCTTGAAATTGTCACCACACGCCAGTGGTACATACGTAACGGTGGCCGCGATGCAGATCTGCGGGCCGAATTAGTTACCAGCG
>JBDLQS010000046.1:0-2613 GCA_039800445.1 Actinomycetota bacterium | reverse complement strand
GCAATGTGTGCTGCAGCGCTTCGAATCAATCCGACATACTCTGGGGTAGCCGGAACGGCTAAATCAATTGTGTTCACATTACGACGTTAACCTATTTCACAGTCGCAACGGGTGATCGCCTAACTATTCGCTGGCGAGATCTTTAAGTTCCTGGCCAGAGACTCGATAAACCGTCCACTCATCCATAGCCTTTGCGCCCATAGCTCGGTAAACCTCGATGGCTGGTTGATTCCAATCCAAAACCCACCACTGGAATCTCGAGTAATCATTGTCAATGCAAACTTGAGCCAGTCGCTTCATCAGCGCTTTACCCATACCTTGACCTCGGTATTGTGGCCGCACATACAGATCTTCAAGGTAGACACCATGCGTGCCATCCCAAGTGCTGTAGTTCAAAAACCAAATTGCCATTCCAGCAAGTTGTTCTGCATCTTCTGGGTCCTCAATTACAAAGGCATACAGCGCCGGTTGACCATGTGGAGTGTTTGCAATTCCAGACGAGGAGATGCTGTCGTGCTGATCGTATTCAACTGAAGAAAAATCGCGACCGAACAATGCCTTCATCAGGTCAAGTTCGGTCGCGATTACTTCGTCTGGAGCTTTTTCGTACTCTGCTAACTCATTAATCATTTGGTGCATCTGGGCGACATCTTCAGGAGTTGCCTCACGCACCGAAATCATAAGTTAGGTTTTACTTTTTTGAGTCGGCGAAGATTGCTGCAATTTCGTCAATCTTTGCGATCAATTGGTCAGCAACTGCTACATCGTTAGTGCCCTTGGTGCCACCGGCGCCAGCAAGTTTTGTTGCTTCGTTGAAAAGTCCATTTAGGTTTGGGTACTTTTCGAAGTGTGGAGCCTTGAAGTAGTCAGTCCAAAGAACCCAAAGGTGTTCCTTAACTTGGTGTGAGCGCTCTTCCTTGATAGCAACTGCGCGGGCTTTGAAGTCTGCATCATCGGATGCGTGGTACTTCTCCATGCAGGCTTTTACAGAAAGGGCTTCAATCCGAGCCTGAGCTGGATCGTAGATGCCACAAGGTAGGTCGCAGTGAGCGTTCACTGCAATTGTTGATGCGAAAAGCTTCATAATTCCTCCGAAGATATAGCGGATGCCCGCGTACCTAAAGATTACCGCCGCTGGTTCAAGCCTGCAGATTAGGGCTGGAACAATAGGAATATGCGTTATCGAATGGCAGTCGTTTCAGGCTTGAGCATGATTCCTACCTTGGCCCCTGGCGAGCGCCTTCTGGTTCGCCTAGATGGCCCGATAGTCCTTGGTGACATCGTGGTGTTTGAGCGCGCTAATCAGTTAGACGTAAAACGAATTTTACGAATTGAAGCAGACGGAGTTTTTGTTCAAGGGGACAATGACCAAGTCAGCACAGATTCCAGAACCTATGGATTAATCCCACACAAAGACGTCTGGGGTTCAGTAACCTATCGACTCTGGCCTAAGCCAGGACGAATCAAACAGGGATAAGCGTGTTTGCAAAGATCTGCCAAGCTAGCAGTGACTTTGCAACCAAACTCAACACAATGTAAATTCGCTCGCCGTGTAAGTAGTTACTCCACTTACCTTGTGCTTTGTATTGCTTGTATTGCACCCAGGCAAATGAATTAAACAGCACGAAGATAGTCACGATAATTCCGTACACAAATGCTGGTGCGCTTGCATCGGATGGGTTACCCGGAGAAATTACGTAAATCGCAACCGCCAACCACGGAACCATACCTGTGATGCAGCCAAAGATAAATGGAACCCAGCCACCGTTTCCTGGCTGTTCGTATTTTTCTTGTAACCAACCAAAAAGAATCATGGATGCATTGACGCCAAAGATTGCGACCAATGCTGTGATATCAGCAATGCCAGTAATCTGCGCGATCAGCACAATCATTACTGATGAACTAATGGAGTATTCAACCCAACGGAAGTAGTTGTGCTTATCCTCTAAGCCTTTGCCATATCGACCAAAGAATTGTGGGCTTGCGACGATGAAATGAGCCAATGCAGATAGTCCAAGGAATAGTGCCACCATCAGTGCCAGTGGTGTTTCAAATACCACGACTGGGTCGGAATAGATGGATCCAGGCGGACCAGCCATGTAAGTCGCAGTAACAGGAAGACTGAAGTCTGTCGACAGGGCTAGTACTGCAGCCATCTGCAGCAAGTGCACAACGCCCGCAATCAGATTAAATCGACGCAGACTCGGAATCGTTAGTTTGCTCATAACTCAAGCGTACTTAGCGAAAGGCCGATTCAATTGATATGAAATGCATTATTTGTCTTATAAAGCAACGATTTACGGGACGATTACAAGCTTTCCTTGAATTTCACCTTGATGCATAAGTTCATAGCCCTGTTTCGCATCCTCAAGCGAGAACTCTTGTTGAATGTGTGGTCGCACGCCGGTTTCGCCCAGGAACTTAAGAAGGCTTTCAAATTCAGCCCGAGTACCCATGGTTGAACCAACTACTTCAATCTGAAGGAAGAACAAGCGATTTAAATCTGCTGGGGGATTAGCACCACTGGTTGCGCCGCAGATGACAATCTTGCCACCAGGTCGCAGACTACGCATGGAGTGTGACCAAGTCGCTTCACCAACACTTTCCATTACT
>JBDLQS010000045.1:0-16861 GCA_039800445.1 Actinomycetota bacterium | reverse complement strand
GCACCCATTCGAGTTATGAACATCAAGCGGCCTGGAACTTTTTCTGGATTCAGCTTTTCAAGCAATCCCAAGATGTCAGATTCAGTTGTCTTTGGACCTACCTTGACGCCAATAGGGTTCTTAATTTTCGAAACAAAATCGATATGAGCACCATCTAGTTTACGAGTTCTTTCGCCCACCCAAACAAAGTGCCCAGAAACGTCGTAGAGATTTCCAGTACGAGAATCTACTCTCGTTAATGGCTTTTCGTAATCCAACAGCAGCGCTTCATGGCTGGCGTAAAAATCGGCGCGCTTGAACTCTTCTGGGTCAGCGCCACATGCCGTCATAAATGAAAGGGCGCGATCAATTTCCTCCGCCATTTCTTCGTAACGCTTTCCTGGCGTTGACTCACTTACAAAGTCTTGATTCCAGGAATGAACCTGGCGTAGGTCTGCGTATCCACCTTGAGTGAATGCACGAACTAAATTCAAAGTCGCTGCACTTGCATGGTACGTCTGAACTAATCGCATTGGATCTGGTTGGCGTGACTCGGGGGTGAACTCAAGTCCATTAACAGCATCACCGCGGTAAGAAGGCAAGCTAACGCCATCGATAGTTTCTTCCGCTGAACTTCGTGGTTTACCGTACTGGCCTGCGATGCGGCCAATCTTCACTACCGGCATTGACGCGCCGTAGGTAAGAACGATTGCCATCTGAAGCACGGTCTTTAAGCGGGCTCTAATTGAATCCGCAGTATTGGCAACGAAAGTTTCAGCGCAGTCGCCACCCATTAGAACAAAGGCGTCACCATTTGTTGCTGCCGCCAACCGAGACTTAAGTTCATCGCACTCTCCCGCGAAAACTAATGGTGGCAATCCAGCCAAAATCTGTTGGGCATGAGCAAGTCCTTCAGCAGTTGGCCAAGCTGGTTGCTGGGCTGCTGGCAGATTGGGCCAAGAAATCTCACTCACATCCCTAGATTAGTGGCGATTCTGGTGGTTCACTAAATCTGCAAATCCCATTGCGCAACTAGCCCACGACTAGAATTGCGTTATGCCAATCAAAAAAGTTGCACTCTTAACCGCAGGCGGACTCGCTCCTTGCCTATCTTCGGCTGTTGGTGCGCTAATTGAGGAATACACCAAAGTGGCCCCAGAAGTAGAAATCATTGCTTATCGCCATGGATATCGTGGGCTTTTGCTTGGCGATTCAGTAATCATTACCCCTGAGATACGCAGTCAGGCTCATCTCTTGCAGGCTTTTGGTGGCAGCCCAATTGGTAATTCACGGGTAAAGCTCACGAATATTGAAGACTGTGTAAAGCGCGGCTTAGTTTCAGCCGGTCAAGATCCTCAGCAAGTCGCTGCTGATCAACTAATCGCAGATGGTGTCGATGTACTTCACACAATCGGGGGCGACGATACAAATACTGCTGCTGCGGATTTAGCAGCATTTTTAGCCAAGAATGATTACGGGCTTGGTGTAGTCGGCCTGCCAAAAACAATTGATAACGATGTATACCCAATCGCACAATCACTTGGTGCTTGGACTGCGGCAGACGAAGGCGCTCATCATTTCAGTAACATCGTTTCGGAACACAGCTCAAATACCAAGATGTTGATAGTGCACGAGGTTATGGGACGCCATTGTGGTTGGCTAACAGCTGCCACTGCTGTTTCTTATCGAGGTCAACTCGATGGGATGACTTGGCTTCCTGAACTAGGTGTTGCTCGCCAAAATCGAGAAGTACATGCGGTCTACGTACCTGAGTTAGAAATCGATTTGGCTTCCGAAGCTCAGCGTTTGAGTTCTGTAATGAATCAAGTTGGAAATGTAAACATCTTTCTTTCCGAAGGTGCTGGCGTGGATTCAATTGTCGCCGAAATGAAAAGTCGCGGCGAAGAGATTCCGGTTGATCCTTTCGGGCACGTGAAGATCGACAAGATAAATCCTGGCGCTTGGTTTGCAGACCAGTTTGCTCCGATGATCGGTGCGGAAAAAGTGCTGGTTCAAAAGAGTGGTTACTACTCGCGATCGGCTCCAGCAAACAAAAAAGATAGAGCGCTGATTAAGGAGTGCGCAGTTGTTGCTGTTCGGTCTGCACTTGATGGTGTTAGTGGACTTGTGGGTCAAGATGAAGATCAGGCTAATGTGATTCGCGCTTGTGAATTTGATCGTGTAGCAGGTGCAAAACCATTCAATACTGAACAGTCGTGGTTTAACGATTTGTTAAGTGGCATCGGTCAGCCTAAAGGAAAATTGTTAAGCCACTAATCGGCTAATTCTCACTAGATTATTCAGGTCGCTTTGATCGTGATGCGTATTTGTCAACATACTCTTGTCCGGACAAATCCATAATTCGGTACATGATTTCATCAGTTAGTGAACGCAACACGAAGCGATCATCTTCCATTCCGTAGTATCGCGAAAAATCAAGCGGCTCTCCAATGCGGATGCCAACTTCGACGCCAAAGTTTGGACGCGATTTTCCAATCGGTTGCACCATTTCGGTATTGATCATGGCAACTGGAATGACAGGGACTCTGGCTTCCAATGCCATTCGCGCAACGCCGGTCTTACCTCGGTAAAGTCTGCCATCTGACGAGCGAGTTCCTTCTGGGTAAATTCCAAGTAGATGACCTTCACTGAGAAGGCGCACCCCAGTGCTGATTGCAGCTGTGCTGGCGTTACCGCCTGTTCGATCGACTGGAACCTGACCAGCTCCACGGAAGAAGGCGGCAGTTGCCTTCCCTCTGACGCCTGGACCTTCGAAGTATTCACTCTTAGCCATGAATGTGATTTTTCTTGGTACTGCGATCGGCAGAAAAATAGAATCAGAGAAAGACAGATGATTACTGGCCAGAATCGCTGGACCATCTTCTGGAATGTTTTCTAGCCCTTCAACCCAAGGATGAAATGCGACTTCAATTGCCGGTCCAATGGCAACCTTTTTCAGAAACTTGTAAAACTTATCGCTTTCAGACACAACCCTTACGGTAGTCAACGAAAGCGGTAACAGCAATTACTGTCCCAGAAATTGGGTACTTTTGGCGGTTTTATTTGCTCTACTAAATCTCTCCATTACGCTTGGAACTCTCACATCTTGTCCCTTGATTGGAAATCCATGCGGTTAGTTCCCCTGACTTTTGGCTGGCTAGCAACAAGAGTGTGGGTTTTACTCTCTGGATTTGGAGTCATTTTCTACCCTGAATCTGAGTTCTTGTTTAGTGATGTTCGCTTGTACGACTGGTGGGCTGGAAACATCGCAGACTCATTCTTTCCAATTAATGATCCAATGTGGCAATACCCGCCATTGGCAGCAGTAGTTTTTCTGTCTGGATATTTAATCGCCGGTAACACGGTTGGATTTGTATTTCTAGCTACTTTGGCAGATTTTGCAATCTATCTGCTTTTGCTTCGCCGAGGACGCGAAACACAAAATTCAGCACCGGCCTTGGTTTGGATTCTGGCTCCACTAATAATGGGTCCGATAATTCTGGGACGCTTTGATGTCTTCGTAACACTTGCCGCAGTTGCTGCCTTGCTATCAGTGGGACAAGCACGCAAGTTCGGAATTGCGATTGCAGTTGGCGCACTGCTGAAAGTTTGGCCGATACTTCTGTTGCTCGCAACGCCGAAGGGTTCAGCACTAAAGGTGATTGCTTGGTTCGCTGGCACATTCGCAGCTGGAAGTTTGTTACTTAGCCTCTGGTGGAGTGGGAGTTTTTCATTTATCGGAGGCCAGCGATCCCGCGGACTTCAAATTGAATCAGTTGGCGCACTTCCCTATCAACTTTGGAATGCCGGCCCTGGCAACGTCTCTTCGGCATTTCAATATGGCGCGATTGAAGTTGTTGCTTCCGGAACTTCCATTGTTTCTCTGCTGATTACTTTGATTGGCCTGGCTTTACTTGGAATTCTCTTTTACTGGAAAATCTCTGGGAGATTGGACTCAGCTAATCCAGCAGACATTGCGCTACTAGCAGTTTTGATCTCAATCGTGACTAGTCGAGTTCTGTCGCCGCAGTACATGGTTTGGGTATTTGGCCTACTTGCAGTTAGTGCATTTGCACCTCAGCAAAACTTTAGAAAAATCTCCATACTAATTTTCATAAGTGCCGGAATTGGACAAATCATTTATCCATGGTGGTACATAAGTTTCCAGCAAGGTGGTGTGCACGCAGTAGTCGCGCATACGATCCGAATTCTAACTTTGCTTTGGGCAACTTCTATTGCATGGCAAAACATGAAAGAAATTAGTCGACAAAATCTACACCTGAAAGCAGACCATCCAACCGCTTAAAGTTTTGGTCCCAGGTCCACTCCTGGGTAACCCAGTTACGTCCGGCTTCGCCCATTTTTTTCGCTACGTCTGGATTAGAGATTAAATAAGAAATCCGTTGTGCGATTTCGTTTGTGTTGCTACCGTCCACTAGATATCCAGTTTCGCCGTCAAGCACCGCATCTATTGCGCCTCCAGAGTCACCAACCACGACAGGCAAACCTGTTGCTGATCCCTCGAGAAACACAATGCCAAGGCCTTCGACATCCCAACCACCCATACGAGTTCGACATGGCATGGCAAAAATGTCACCTGCTGCGTACCACTTCGATAAATCGCTTTGACTAACTTTCCCAGTTAAGTGGACGAATTTCTCAAGACCAAACTTCTTGATAAGCGATTCCAAATCTTTTCGATACGGGCCTTCGCCAACAATAATCAAACTAGCCATTGGTGAAGTTTTTTGGACCATAGGTAAAGCTCGAATCAACTCATCTTGACCTTTTCGTGCCATTAAACGAGATACGCAGACAATTACTGGCCGATCCGTCCAACCAAGTTCCGCTCGGAGATCATTGCCAGAACTTGAATTCGCTGGTGAGAATTCGGTGATATTTACGCCCGGCACTATTCGTCGCATTCTTGCTGCTGCCTGTGGGCTAAGTGCTTTGGCAATTTTCTGGTGCGTGTACTCACTGATGTAAGTCAAGTAATCGGTGTTGTTACCGATTTTGCGTAAGGCCTGTCTAGTGCCGGGTGTCATAGCCCAACCAGTTTCGTGACCTTGGGTCATTCCAACAATGTTTTTAACACCTAGTTTTCGAAGTGGTGATGCCAATAATCCAAGTGGTGCTGCTGCCCCAAACAAAATTCGAGTTATGTTTTCGGATACCACGATCTCTCGCGCCATAGCCAAGGTTGACTTGGATGGTAAAAGTGTCTTGGTACTTGCTCGAATAACTTTAAAATCTTGTGCGGCATCAAACTCCACCGCGCCTTCCCAGTCAGAAGTAAGCACGGTTACCGAATCTGGTTCGAACCTACGAACAATCTCGTAGCCAAACGTTTGAATTCCGCCAGGACGGGGCGGAAAATCATTGGTTATAACAAGCGTCCGACCCATGGTTACATCTTGCCGTATTGGGTCAGTTCGATGAAAAATGCATCTCCTCCAAAAGCTTCACTGAGCAATAGCAGTCGATTGATCTGGGTTCGCATCACCCTTAATCAATCGCAGTGGTGCTACCAGTCCTGCAGTAGCAAGGACATCTAAGACATCTTTGTGCTGGTCTAGTGACTCTGGCATTGGTCCCAAGAGTGCCGTGACAACACAATCAGAACAAGCAATGTCTCGCATAACGCAGCTCGCACAATCAATCAACATATTCGACTCCTAAAAGGCCTCGGGTGCCTAACTAAGGGAAACGCTATGAGAGCCCTCTGACAGTTTTGAGTGATCGTGTCGCGGTTGAGCAAGAACCCATTCAATCCAGAAATTGTCGGTGTTTACAAGTAAAGTCCCGATTATGAGTCAAAGCCACGCTTCGGGATTACTTGGAATCCCACAAGCCTACGAAGCCAATTTAGGTGCGGCTGCTCTTACTATTTCTGACATCGGCAGATCGCTTGCGCATACAACATTTGTAGTTGTGGACCTAGAGACGGCAGGTGGCAAACCAGCCGATGCCGGTATTACTGAAATAGGTGCGGTGAAAGTTCGTGGTGGAGAAGTCATTGGTGAGTTTCGCACTTTTTGTGCACCGGGTGTTCCAATTCCTGCTTTCATTTCAGTACTGACCGGAATCACAGATCACCATGTTGCAGGCGCTCCCAGCGTTGCCTCCGCAGTTCGTGAGTTCTTGGCGTTTGCCAATTTTGAATCTGGCGATCAACCGGTATTGGTTGCACATAATGCACCCTTTGATGTTGGTTTCTTGAAATCTGCCTGCGCCAAATTTGATATTGAATGGCCTAAGCCACTTATTTTAGACACCGTAATTTTGGCTCGCAAAATTCTTCGGAAAGACGAAGTACGAAATCGAAAACTTTCAACTCTGGCGCAATTCTTTCGGACACCCGTTAGTCCAACTCATCGCGCACTAGATGATGCCCGCGCGACTACGTCAGTGTTGCATGGACTAATTGAGCGAGTTGGCAATTTAGGTGTTCACGACCTTGAAGGTTTGCAAACTTATAGTGGGCCGGCAACTGAGAAGCGGCGGCGCAAGCGCTACCTAGCGGAAGGACTTCCAGAAAAACCTGGTGTCTACATTTTCTATGACGGCAATAACCGGCCACTTTATGTCGGAACATCTACGAACATCAGAAAACGAGTGATGTCGTACTTCACGGCGGCTGAAACTCGAAGTCGAATGACGGCAATGGTTGAGTTGGCCCAGCGAGTAGATGCTCATGTTTGCAGCACCCAACTAGAGGCATCGATTCGAGAGTTACGGATGATTAATGAATTGCGTCCGACCTACAACTTCCGCTCCAGAAATCCAGAGAAAACTACTTGGGTAACAATGACCAATGAAAAGTTCCCTAGACTTTCGCTTTCTCGCCAATCCCACTTACCGGATTCTGATCGGATTGCCATTGGTCCGTTTCGTAATGGAAGTAGCGCGGAGCTGGCTATGTATGCAATGCATCAAGCAACTGATGTCCGGCAATGCAAGGAACGCATTACTAGCAAGTCGTCAATTTCTCCCTGCGTGCTCTATGAAATGAAACGATGCATCGCGCCTTGTTTAACTGGTGCAGAAACGGTTGGTTATGAAGAAATAGTTTCGGAAGCGAATTCAATTCTTTCTGGTAGCTCCTCTGCCGTCTCTAAAAAGATGATGGAGATGATTGTGGAGCTGGTTAAAGAGGAAAAGTTTGAAGCTGCTGCTTTAGTGCGCGACCGAATGCATGCGTTAGAAGACGGTATTTATCGATCTGCCAGGTTGCGAGAGATTTCCACAATTCCACTCATGATTGCTGCCCAACTAAATTCAGTAGGAGGCTGGGAGATTCAAGCAATTTCTCACGGTCGATTCGCGGCAGCGACGATTGCTCCCCCAGGAGTTGACCCTAAGCCTTATGTGCTTGCACTAAAGAATTCAATTCCATCAGATCTTTCGTTACCAACTCTGGTTTCTGAAGTGGAATTAATCCTTAACTGGCTGGGTAATGGCATAACTCGACTAGTAGAAATCAGCGAGGGTCACACTTGGCAGCATCCGATTTCTGCCCGAATTCGGGCCAATGAACTAGTTGGCAGCTAGCGCGTAGCGCTGGCTTATTGACACCCAAACATCTAGCAAAGACTTTGCTGCACCGGTATCAAGAGAACTGTATGCAACTGGTAGCGCTCGGGAAATCCGCTGCACTGTCGGATCTTCTGTTGGACCAAAGCGCTTAGCTCCTTTTGCCGCATCGTAAGCAACCATGGTTGCTGCGGCGTTTAATGCAACTACGTCTCGGATCGCTGCGTAGTTTCCATCAGCTCGACCAGCGACAATTTCTCGAACGACTTGAGCATTGAACTGAGCGTCACCGCCGCGAAGTTGATCCAGTGTTGCAGGTTGCAAACCAAGCTCACTTGGATTCAACAAAGATTCACGCAAACTGCCAGAAGTTACGTCCCAAACCTGTGTTGGGGCTGATGTCGAAAGTTCATCCAAGCCATCTGTACTTCGGACAATGATGGACTTGAATCCTCGATCGAGTTGTACTTGCGCTAGTACCGGTGCCAGGCGAATATCTGCACAACCCAAAAGTGCAGCCTCAGGTTGTCCTGGATTGGATAACGGTCCCAAGACATTGAAAACTGTTGGTACCCCTAGTTCTTTTCGAACATTTGCGGCGTACTTCATTGCCGGGTGATGGGACGGGGCGAAACAAAAAGCAATTCCCGCCTCAGCTACACATGATGACAGAAGGCTGGTTGGCATGTTGATGGCGACTCCGAGTGCCTCAAGGACATCTGCGGTTCCCGCTTTGGATGAAATTGCACGGTTTCCATGTTTCAAAACCGGGAACCCAGCACCCGCGACAGTAAGTGCTGCCATAGTTGAAATGTTTACGGTATGTGCGCCATCCCCACCGGTGCCAACTACATCAACTGCAATGCGATCTAAGTTAACCTCGACTGCATTGGCAAGCATTGCCTTAACCATGCCGCTGACTTCTTGTGGGGTTTCACCCTTAACTCGCATTCCAATTACCAATCCAGCAAGCTGCGAGTCGGTAGCGGTGCCAGACATCATTTCATTCATTGCCCAGTAAGCCTGATCGAATGACAGGTCTTGTCCAGAAACTAAGGTTCCTAAAACTTGCTTCCAACTTGCTTCGGTCATGATCGAAGTTCTTCCCTATTGGGAAATTGGATTTCGAGTTTTGAGCAACTCTAAACAGGCATTAACAACGGCCCGCGGATCAATTGGATGTGCGACTACCGCATCAGCTCTTGACCAGGTTGCTAACCAACGATCGTCTACGCGACCAACTAGCACTAAGACTGGTGGACAATTGAAGATTTCATCTTTGAGTTGTCGGCATAGACCCATGCCACCTGAAGGGGTCGCTTCGCCGTCAAGAATCAGCAGGTCAAATGGCCTGGAGTCAACGGCGGCGATCACGGCTGGATGCGTTGCACACTCCAAGATCTCGACATCCCCAAAATCCATCGATGGGCGACGTCCCAAGCTGATCTTGATGCTGGAACGGACCGCAGAATCATCGCTATAAACAAGCACTTTGAGAGTTGGGGCACTGTTCGACACACCAAAAGAGTATCTGACCGCGCAGTCGGATTGGTAATTGGGATTGTCAATCGTCGGTCCCAAAATGCAATAGATCACATCGGGTCAATTTTGGCCATCCTGGGGGGATTTTCCTCTAGGCAGTAGGTAAACTCAAGGGGTGAGTACAGTTACCGCAATCAGAGTCCCAAGCCAAGCCGATCGTCCAAATATGGTGTCAATTGGCACCATTGTCTGGCTTGCCAGCGAGTTGATGTTTTTCGCCGCTTTGTTTGCGATGTATTTCACGCTTCGCTCGGTAAACCCAGAGTTGTGGGCCAAAGAAGTAGAACTTCTAAACATCCCGTTCGCCTCTTTTAATACAACAATTTTGGTGCTTTCATCTGTCACCTGTCAGCTAGGCGTCTTCGCAGCTGAGCGTGGCGACGTAAAGGGTTTACGTAAGTGGTTTGTCATAACTTTCGTGATGGGCTTTTACTTCGTTGCCGGTCAGGTTTATGAATACGCAATTTTGGTACACGAGGGACTTACTCTTTCTGCAAATGCCTACGGGTCAGCGTTCTACTTAACAACTGGCTTTCACGGATTGCACGTTACTGGTGGCCTGATTGCGTTCCTCTTTGTTTTGGCTCGAACGTATGCAACAAAGACCTACTCTCACAAGCAAGCAACTACCGCAATTGTGGTTTCTTACTACTGGCACTTTGTCGACGTGGTTTGGATCGCACTATTCGCAACCATCTACCTAATCCAGTAATTCTTCCAGTGCTATAACTCAACCAAAAAACTAATGACTAGATCGAGACCGATAAGGAAATCCGTGGCTATAAACAAAAGGCACCCGCTGGCTTTGGTTGCAATACTCTTTGTGGCACTTGGCACAACTGGTGTTGCATATGCTGCAGTTAGTACTCAAACTGCACCAAAAGTGGCCGCCAAGACTGAGACTCAAGTTGAACAAGGAAAGCAGTTGTTCCTTGAAGGTTGCTCTTCGTGTCACGGTTTAGCAGCGCAAGGCGCCTCAGACGGTCCGTCTTTGATTGGTGTTGGCGCCGCTTCTGTTGATTTCCAGGTTGCAACTGGTCGTATGCCACTAGCTGCTCCCGGCATCCAAGCAATGCCAAATATGTCTTCCTACACTGAAGAAGAAACTGCTGCGTTAGCTGCTTACATCGCAACTTTGGGTGCTGGCCCTGGCATACCAACCGCGGAAATGCTTGACACCACAAATGCTGAATTAGCACTTGGTGGAGAATTATTTCGCACTAACTGCGCGCAATGTCACGGTGCATCCGGTTCAGGCGGTGCGCTTTCCGAAGGTCGCTACGCCCCATCATTAATGGACTCAAGTGCCAAGCACCTCTACGAAGCAATGGTTTCTGGGCCACAGTCGATGCCAGTTTTTGCAGACAGCACCATAAGTGTTGAAGATAAGCAACACATCATCGCTTATGTTGCAGAGCTTCAAACCAATAAGAGTTTTGGTGGCCATAGCCTTGGTCGCCTAGGCCCAGTTACTGAAGGTTTGTTTATCTTTGTCGTCGGTCTCGGTGTACTCGTAATTGCCGCGGTCTGGATCGGAGCGAAAGCAAAGTAATGAATGAATTACAACATCCAACGGGTGATCCATATGGTGCCAAAGATGGCAAGGACTTAGTTAGTGGAATCACCGTATTCCCGATGGAACCGCACGTTCCGCGCAAGGCTGACATAGATCCAAAGGCCGCAATTAGGGCTGAGCGTCAAGTCGCAACGATGTTCGGACTGTCCTCGGTAATGATTATTCTCTTTGTGGTTGCCTTTATCCAAGTTCCGGCTGATCTTCTAATCTCGTTTCCAATTCTTGGGAATGTAAATGCAAATCACCTCGCAATAGGCTTCACCTTCGGAATGGCAATCTTGTTAATTGGCTTAGGTGCCATTCACTGGGCTAAGAAGTTAATGCCAGATGAAGAAGTCATCCAAGAGCGTCATGCCCTGACCTCAACAAACGAGGCGCGCGCTGAAGTTCGAGCTAGCTTGCAACGCGGAACATCTGAATCTGGTTTCCGCGAGCGCAAGATTATTCGCCGCTCCTTACTTGGCGCACTGGCTTTATTCCCAGTCCCGTTGATTGTGTTACTTCGCGACCTTGGCCCCCTACCTGGCACTCGTCTTCGGGAAACCATTTGGGATGAAGGTATTCACCTAGTGACTGACGCTACTTACAAAAAGATCAAGGCCTCAGACATCCCAATCGGTGGCTTGATTAATGCCGTGCCAGATAACTTGTTGGAGGTTGAGCACGAAGAGCACAACCTTAATCAGCGCGGTAAGGCATCGATCATTATTGTTCGCATGGACCCAGCTGACATCGTCTCGCAGCAAGGTGAATCTTGGGATTATCAGGGCGTTTTGGCATTTTCAAAGATTTGCACGCACTTAGGGTGTCCAACATCACTTTACCAACAACGTAACCACCACTTGCTGTGTCCGTGCCATCAGTCTACGTTTGATCTAGCAGACTCGGGCAATGTGGTTTTTGGACCAGCTGCACGTCGCATGCCACAACTTGCGATCACAGTTGACGCTGAGGGCTACTTAATTGCCCAAAGTGGATTTAATGAACCAGTAGGACCTAGTTTCTGGGAGCGCGGATGAGCACAACCGAAGAGTCAATTCAGGCCCCAGCACATGCTGCGCCGACCACTAAAGGTGGTGCAGTCGGCTACTACATAGATGATCGTCTTGCTTCAGCAAGCTTCACGAAACGGTTAGTCGACAAGGTATTCCCTGACCACTGGTCATTCATGCTCGGTGAAGTTGCCCTTTATAGCTTCATTATCTTGTTGCTTTCAGGTACCTACTTAACCCTTTTCTTTAATCCGTCTATGACTGAGATCGTCTACAACGGCTCTTACGTTCCTCTTAAGGGCGTAAAGATGACTGAGGCTTATTCATCAACTTTGGCAATTTCCTTTGATGTTCGCGGTGGCCTATTGATGCGCCAGATTCATCACTGGGCTGCACTCTTCTTCACTGCTGCTGTATCAGTTCACTTACTTCGAGTGTTTTTCACGGGCGCTTTCCGCAAGCCACGTGAAATTAACTGGGTAATTGGAACGCTACTTTTGGTTCTGGCGCTGCTAGAAGGTTTCTCAGGTTACTCACTTCCAGATGATCTACTTTCTGGAACTGGCCTACGTATTGCTCATGGAATCATCTTGGCGCTTCCGGTCATTGGTACTTACGTAGCAATGTTCTTGTTCGGTGGCGAATTCCCTGGAACCGACTTTATGCCGCGTCTTTACGCGATTCACATTCTGTTGATTCCAGGTATCTTGCTGGCTTTGATCACCGTGCACTTAATCATGGTGTTCTACCAAAAGCACACTCAGTTCCCTGGCCCTGGCCGCACTGAAAGCAACGTAGTGGGCTTCCGCCTATTCCCGATCTACATGGCAAAAGCTGGTGGCTTCTTCTTCGTAGTATTTGGAATCACAGTGCTTATTGCTGCACTAGTCACGATTAACCCAATTTGGATGTATGGCCCTTACACGCCATCGCAAGTGACCGCAGGATCGCAGCCTGACTGGTACATCGGATGGCTGGATGGCGCCGTTCGGTTAATGCCTAACTGGGAATCTGTAATCTTCGGCTACAACTTCAGTTGGAACATTTTGATTCCAGCTCTAGTTATCCCTGGAATTATGTTCACTCTGTTGGGTCTGTACCCATGGATTGAAGCTTGGGCAACTGGTGACAAGCGTGAGCACCACTTATTGGATCGTCCTCGCAATGCACCTACTCGCACTGGACTAGGTGTTATGGCTTTGGTCTTCTACATGATTCTGGTGATTTCTGGCGGTAACGACGTCATTGCCGCCGCCTTCAATCTCTCGATTAACCAAATCACTTGGACATTTAGATTCCTACTGTTTATCCTTCCGCCACTGGCATTTGTGTTAACCAAGCGCATCTGTCTTGGTCTTCAGCGCCGGGATAACGCCAAGTTGCTACACGGTTACGAGACTGGACGAATTCTTCGACTACCTAACGGTGAGTTCATTGAAGTGCACGAGCCAATTGGTGAGGCCGAGAAAGCAAAGCTTCTGGCTAAGGCTGATGTGGTGCCGATGGCATTACCTTCCGCAGTTGATGACAATGGAGTTCGTAATCCAAAGGCTGCTAAGTCAATTGCTCGGGCCAAGCTATCCCAGTGGTTCTACTCAGACGTAATTCCAACTCCAACAGATGAGGAAATGCGCGCTGCAGCTGAGCATGCGGCTCATGAACTACATGAAGCTGAGTCTCACCTGAAAGAGATTAGTAAGCACTAAAGCTAACTAAAGAAACCCCACCTGGTTATCCCGGTGGGGTTTCTTTTTGGAACAAATTCCAAGTGTGCAAACTACCGCCCAGTCAGGGTACTTCTGCGTTCTCGAGCCAGTGCGTTGGCTAGTGGATCATCAAAAGGTCGCAGTGGTCCAGCGGCGCACTGCAATACTGCATCGGCAAGCTCTGGGTTCCTGGCCAACACTGGTCCATGCATGTAGGTACCAAAAACATTGCCATGCCATACGCCTTCGTGAGAATCAAAGCCATTACCAACGCCGCTCCTGACGCGTCCAAGTGGTGGCATCTCAGTACCAAGTCGAGTTAAACCTTGATGATTCTCAAACCCCGTCAATACCGGTAATCCACCACGCGTTGGTTCAACAACAATCTCACCAACACTTCGTGGCGATGAGTCATAGCTCGTGTGCGCATCAACCAATCCAAGTCCTGAAGTTGCGCTGCCATCAGAATCTGGCAGTGACTCACCAATAATTTGGAATCCAGCACAAATCGCCAACACTGTGGCACCACCAGCAGCTGCGTACGCAAGTCCCCCATCTTGCTTTAGCATCTCGAGTGCTGCTGCTTGCGGGCCATCTTCACCGCCACCCAAGAGGTAGATGTCCCCTGATCTTGGAACTGGCATGCCTGGAGTTACTTCAACCAACTCAACGTCGATACTTCGAGCTCTGGCCCGGTGCATCAAGATTTCAGCGTTTCCTTGGTCACCGTAAGTGCCAAGTAAATCGTGATAGAGGCGAACTATTACAAGACTCATTGGGACTCACCTATCCCGGAGTTGATACCCAGTTCTAGTGCTAGCAAGTCCTGGTAAGCGGTATAGCTCACAATCGCTTGAATCGGCGCTACAGAGAATTCCTGGACAGCTTGCGCAAAGCTTGAGGCAACTGAGACATCAATTCCTTGCACACTAAGTCGATAAGCCACATCGAGTCGCCGCTCACCTGTGCAAACAACTCGCTTACCAAGCAGTTGGGAATAGTCAATATCCCAAAGCCAAGAAGTATCTCGCCCGTCAATACCTCGAGCGTTAACCGATAGCACGATCTGATCTGCCGTTACATCACCGAGTGCTTGACGCCAGCTTTCTGGATTCTTGGCAAGATGTGTTGAGACTTTAGTTTCAGCAACCGAAAACTCGTGTATCCGGTCTGGTGACTTCTTGATTAATGCTGCAGCGTCGTCTACAAGAATCTCAGCACCCATCAGTCGGGCCGCTTCGACTACCAATACAGTGTTTCGCTGTGGTCCATTTAATCGCTTATCCGATCTAACATCTGGAAGGCGTGAACCAAGGCCACAGTGGCATGAATAATCATCGGTTGACCAATCCAGGATTGCTGAGCAATTAGGACAGGTAGCAGCATCTGGATGCCTGCGGCCGCTAAATGAAACCCGAATCACATGACCCGCTTGCGACACAGCGTGTTCAAGAAACGGATCATCCCGATCAATAACAAATGTCACGTCATCTTTAGTAAATGCCTGATGCCACAAGTTAGAAACCTTGCGGACTTCGCCAGTGCGATGCAATTGATCACGAGAGAGATTTAGCAGCACGATAACTTTAGGAGCCAGCTTTTGATACATCTCTGGCAGATACATTTCATCGCATTCAATTACTGCAAATCGATTTCTCGGCTTCTGCGCCAGTAAGGATGCAATTCCAGCTGGCATGTTCGCGCCAGATTCACTGGTGCTAACTCCTTCGCCCGCAAACTCCCTAAGTATCTCTGCCAAGTTTTTCGTTGAAGTAGTTTTACCATTCGTGCCTGAAACTAAGACGATGTCTCGCCCTGAGCTCAGCTTAGATATTGCTTTTGAATCAAGAGCAAGAATTACTCTGCCACTGAGTGTTTCCCCACGCCCGCGGCCTAGCTTTATTGATATCCGACCTGCTAAATCCCCAGCTTTACAAGCTGTTGCGAGTCTTAGCGAAGCAATCACAGAAAAACTATGGCTGGATTACTTTACGAATTGTCCGCGGTAGTACTCGAAAATCAATCCGTAGATCGCCATCATCAAAGCGAATAGTCCCAAAACCATCATCCAGGTAGCAAATACGAAGCCCAAGACAAATACAAAAGTCGAGGCACCGATTGCAAATGGCCACCAGGAATGCGGTGAAAAGAAACCGTAGTCAGTATCTGCATCTGAAATCAAGGCTCTTTCGTTATCTTCGGGAAGTGCCCCCACGCGCTTAGAAGTAAACAGCACGTAAAACGCAATTAGGAATGCTAATCCACCAGTTAGCGCAAGCAGAGATGTTCCTACAACGTCTCCACTCATGAACCAATAGACAATTCCCAATCCAAGATAAAGGACTGTGCCTTGTGCAAAAAGCTTGCCACCGATAATCATCTAACTACCCTTAACCCTTAGAACCGTTAGCAGCATTATCAAATGCCTTATCACGAGCGGCTTGCTCCATCTCGGCTACTTCTGGGTGATGTAGATCAAACGCTGGCCGCTCACTTCGAATGCGTGGAATCTCAACGAAGTTATGACGAGGTGGTGGACATGAAGTTGCCCATTCAAGTGAGGCACCCCAGCCCCATGGGTCATCGTTGTTAACCATTGGTGCGTACTTGTTGGTCTTGTACATATTCCAGAAGAACACAAAGGTGGATGCTCCAAGCACGATCGAACCAGCCGTGGAAATCATATTGAGCGTGGTAAATCCATCACTTGCCAGATAATCCGAGTACCTACGAGGCATACCCTCCACACCTAACCAGTGCTGAACTAGGAAGGTTATGTGGAAACCGAAGAAGACTAGCCAGAAGTGAAGCTTGCCAAGTCTTTCGTCCAGCATCTTTCCAGTGAACTTTGGCCACCAGAAGTAGAAGCCAGCAAACATCGCGAACACCACAGTTCCAAATACCACGTAGTGGAAGTGCGCTACCACGAAGTAAGAGTCGCTGACGTGGAAATCAAGCGGTGGTGCTGCCAGGATGACACCGGTTAGGCCACCGAACAAGAACGTTGTTAAGAATCCAATACTCCAAAGCATCGGAGTCTCGAAGCTAACGGATCCACCCCACATGGTGCCGATCCAGTTAAAGAATTTAACGCCCGTAGGCACGGCTATGAGCATCGTCATAAACGCAAAGAACGGCAAGTTAACCGCCCCCGTTACGTACATATGGTGAGCCCAAACTGCTACCGATAGACCAGCGATGGCAATAGTTGCAAAGACAAGTCCCTTGTAACCAAAGATCGGCTTGCGACTAAACACCGGCAGAATTTCAGTCACGATTCCAAAGAACGGCAACGCAATAATGTAAACCTCAGGGTGCCCAAAGAACCATAACAAGTGTTGCCAAAGAATTGCTCCACCATTGGCGGCATCGAACACTTGTGAGCCAAACTTTCGATCCGACTCAAGCATCAATAGCGCTGCTGCAAGTACTGGGAATGCCATCAAAACCAGAACGCTAGTTAGCAAAATGTTCCAAGTGAATATTGGCATTCGGAACATTGTCATACCAGGAGCACGCATTGTGAAAAT
>JBDLQS010000044.1:0-2917 GCA_039800445.1 Actinomycetota bacterium | reverse complement strand
TACCTGCGACGGACCAACGACACTGAAGCCAAAACCTTAGGCGTTCCGCGTGGCGGTCCAATGAACTGCGCGGCAGTTATCTACGACGGCAAGATCCAAACTAGTTACGCCAAGCATCACCTACCTAACTATGGCGTCTTTGACGAGTATCGATACTTCGTGCCTGGAAATGATTCGGTTTTGATTCGCGCATTTGGTGTCGATATTGCCGTAGCAATTTGTGAAGACTTGTGGCAAGACGGTGGTCCGGTTTCGCAAGTTAAAGCTAATGGCGCTGGACTACTGGTAGTTCTAAATGGTTCGCCGTACGAGCGAGACAAAGATGATGTCCGACTAAACCTGGTAAAGCATCGAGCCCATGAAGCTGAAGCTACTTTGGCCTACGTAAACATGGTGGGTGGCCAAGATGAATTAGTTTTTGAAGGCGATTCAATCATCGTTTCGAGTTCTGGCGAGGTTCTACAGCGCGCATTGCAATTTGAAGTCGACATGCTGATCGCCGATCTTGAAATTGCACCGGCTGGAAGCCAGACCCAGTTATCAAATGGTGAACCAGTAACTCTGATTACTGACTCGGTTACTAGTAGAGATAAGCCTGCTTTAACTGTGGAATCCAGAAAGCGACTAGATCCAATCGGTGAGGTTTATTCAGCGCTGGTTGTTTCGCTGCGCGATTACGTTCAGAAAAATGGCTTTAAATCGATTGCGCTTGGTTTATCTGGAGGCATCGATTCGGCTTTAGTTGCCGCAATAGCCGCTGATGCTATTGGCGCGACAAATGTCTATGGCGTTTCGATGCCTTCTAAGTATTCTTCAGAGCATTCCAAGGCCGATGCGCAAGACAGTGCAACGCGAATTGGACTTCATTTCCGCACCGTAGAAATTGAACCAATGGTTGCGGCCTACCTATCGAACCTGGAACTTACTGGACTTGCTGAAGAGAATCTGCAGGCCCGAGTCCGCGGCATGATCCTGATGGGCCTTTCTAATCAGGAAGGTCATTTAGTTTTGGCTACTGGAAACAAGAGTGAGCTATCCGTCGGTTACTCAACTATTTATGGTGACGCCGTTGGTGGCTTTGCTCCCCTAATGGATGTGCCAAAGGTAGATGTTTGGGCATTAGCGAATTGGCGCAATCAAGCGGCAATTGAACGCGGTGAAACTGCTCCGATTCCTGAATCCAGTATCTCGAAGCCACCAAGTGCTGAATTACGTCCTGGTCAACAAGATTCCGATTCGCTGCCAGATTACGAAGAACTTGATGCAATCCTCCATATGTATGTGGAGCAGGACTTAACTGCGGATCAGATTTCTTCCTCAGGATTTGATATTGAGACTGTTAAGCGAATCTTGCTCCTTACCGATCGAGCTGAATACAAGCGCCGCCAATACCCACCAGGTCCCAAGGTTTCCGGCAAAGCTTTCGGTAAGGACCGACGTATGCCACTCACAAATAAATGGGTTGAATAACCCGTTTATTTGTGACAATAAGCAATGCCAAATAGATGGATTGAATAGCCCGATATACAGAAACTCGCGCTCTGCCTCTAATTCCTGACACAATGGAGTTACAGATCCGGGGACTGCCACCGAGCAGCCTCGAGAGCGGAGAACTAATTAATGAGTACCGAGCCTTTGTATGGCGGAAAACAATCACGTCGAATCACAACCAGTGATCTCATGGCCGCAAAAGAACGCGGTGAAAAATGGCCAATGATCACTTCCTACGATGCCCTTAGCGCAAGTGTGTTTGATGAGGCCGGCATTCCAGTACTGCTTGTTGGCGATTCTGCAGCCATGGTTGTTTACGGATATGACTCAACGATTCCTGTGACTGTTAATGACCTAATCCCCTTAGTTGCAGCAGTTGAGCGGGGCAGCTCTCGTGCCATGGTCTTGGCGGATCTGCCATTTGGTTCGTATCAAAGCTCGCCGGCTCAGGCACTTGAAACCAGCGTTCGCTTCATGCAAGAAGGTAAGGCCCATGCCGTAAAGATTGAAGGCGGGCGACACATGGTTGAACATGTTTCATTACTTACTCAATCCGGTGTCCCCGTTATGGGGCACATCGGGCTAACTCCACAGTCTGTCCATCAGATGGGTGGCTACAAAGTTCAAGGTAGAGGTAATGCGGGTGATCAGCTGATTGCTGATGCGCACGCGCTAGTTGCAGCCGGTGTTTTCGCAATTGTTTTAGAAGTTGTTCCGCACGAACTTGCAACACGTTTAACAAATGAAATTCCGGTTCCAATAATTGGAATTGGTGCTGGTCCTGGAACTGATGCGCAAGTAATTGTTTGGCAAGATCTTTTGGGTTTAACCGGCGGCAAGCAAGCAAAGTTTGTGAAGCACTATGCATCACTGCGAGAGATTATGCTCGAAGGTTCTAGAGCTTGGGCAGATGATGTTGCAAGTGGTAACTATCCAGACCTTGATCATTCATACGAATAGACAAAAACTGAAGCGTAATTATTGCGTTGCAGTTCTAAAGATTTTTTGCAAAAAAATGGAAAAAATGATCAAATTTCCAAAAGTTTTTTTAATTTTTTTTCTTCGTGTCGTTGTCTAATGCGCGCCGCGTTAAGTTGCTGTAAAAACTGCAACAAAACTGGAACTTAATCAAAAATTCGAAAAAATCCGATAACCACGCGGTTTTTTTGACATCTTTAGTTGTGAAATTGTGAAAATATCACACTTTAAATGTCCAAATTTTGAAAACTTTTTGTCATTTTTCAAAAATTTAATGACGCGACACGCGGGCAACTTTATTTGCAAAAAATGCACCAAAGTGTGGTTTTGTCTGCCAACCTTGTTAATAAGAACCTTCGGGACGTCCGAGGGTCTTACCTCGAGGAGGACCTGTGGCTGCCAAGAAGACCACAGCACGTAAGGCACCTGCTAAGCGCAAGGCTGCTAA
>JBDLQS010000043.1:0-12992 GCA_039800445.1 Actinomycetota bacterium | reverse complement strand
GTAACCCTGATTGCGCTTTACCACTACTGGAGAATCTACGATTCATTCAAGTCAGCACATGCTGGTGGCGAAGTTTTCAACGAAGCGTACCGCTACGTTGACTGGTTACTAACTGTTCCGCTTCTGCTAATGGAAACCATTGCAGTTCTTGCTCTGCCAGCCGCTCGTCGCAAGTTCCTAACTATGCGCCTAGTTCCTGCATCAGCAGCAATGATCGTTCTTGGTTACCCAGGTGAAGTTTCTGCAGACATGATGACAAAGGGTATCTGGGGTGCACTATCGTCCATTCCATTCCTATACATCCTTTACATCTTGTTCGTTGAGCTAACCAAGACTCTTGAGACTCAGCCAGCAGATGTTGCAGCAACAGTAAAGCGTCTTCGCTTGCTTCTAATTGCAACTTGGGGTGTCTACCCAATCTCGTACTTGCTACCAATGATTGGTGTAGATGGCGCAAATGCCTTCGTAGGACGTCAGGTCGGTTACACCGTTGCTGACATTCTTGCTAAGTGTCTCTTCGGTCTGACAATCTACAAGATTGCTCGCCTAAAGAGTGCACATGATGACGCATCATATGCAGCATCTGAAGGTACTCACTAGTACTAACTAATAAAAACCCCCTAGCTGAAAAGCTAGGGGGTTTTTATTTGCCTTAAGTTAAGGCGTCAATCAAAGTACCTTGAAGATAAGTGAGGTAGTTGTACAAGTGGATACCCGGTTCATCGGCCTCAAAGTCGGTCTCGACTTCATCAGTGATTTCCAGCCGGGTTCCCAGCACGAGCCGTAGATCGTTTATTGCCTTAAGCCAGTCCTGTGCTTGCTGACTAGTGATAGTCGTTTTGCCGCTCCAACCACTTAAAGTTCCTTGCACTGTAGCTAGCGCAGCCTGTTTCTGAGCCCTTAAGTCCTGCTCAGTAAACCTGCGGAAATCTGCGCTAGCGTGCTCATCATCGGAGTAACCATCTGGAAAAAGTCTTGCTAGCGCTGGGTCGTCTGAAATTTGGGTAGAGCCGGCCATGTTTAATAACTGAGCAAGTGGGTCTGTGCCTAATTCGTTTTCTGGGTCATCCAAAAGTTCGGTCATCTGATCAAACAATTGCGACAATACGCCTTGCTCGGCATCATCAAGTTTTAAGGTGAGCTTTCCACCAAGTCCAGACTTGAACACCTAGTCGTCCTTTTGCAAGGTTGCCCAGAGCCCGTATGAATGCATGGCCGCCACGTCGCGTTCCATTTCTTCCCTGGTGCCAGAGCTCACTACGGCTCGGCCTTTTTCATGGACATCAAGCATCAAAAGTTCGGCTTTTGGTTTGTCATACCCAAAGTAGGTTTGAAAAACATAAGTTACATAGGTCATTAGATTGATTGGATCGTTCCAGACCAGAGTGATCCATGGACGATCCGTTAAGACATCGACTGCCAAATCTTCAACAGGCATTGCACTCATGGTTTTAGTCTCTCACGCAGAATCACTGATCCTGAACATAAATCAAGGGCTAGTCCAGGCGGACTAGCCCTTGATTTGAATTGCTTTTAGTTACTTCTTGGCTAGACCACGAAGTTGGAATGATGCAACAATTTCCATTACACCCAAGATGATCAAGAAGAATGCCATGACCTGGGTAACTGTGATTAGTGATGCAATTGGGTTGTTGATTGTGATAACACCAGCAATCAATGTAATGATGCCCATGAAGATTGCCCAGCCACGGCCAGGAACTCCCTTGGAAGCTAGACCTGCAACAAGTTCAGCCATACCTCGGAAAATAAAGGTAATACCCATAAACAGTGCAGCTAGCTGTGCGTCTTTAACGATTCCACCGTTGAAGAAGATCACTGCCAAAATCAATGAGAGCGAACCGCTGATGATCATCAGGACTTTACCTGATCCTTCAGTGTCATCAGATAGGGCACGGATGATTGTTCCGATGCCGCTGAAAAGAAGCCAGATTCCAAACAACAGAACCAGAGTTGCAGTTGCTGAAACTGGGTTGTTGAGCGCCATTACGCCAACGACCATGGATAGGATGCCGAGAATTAATAGAAGCCACCACTTCTTGCCAAATGCCATCAAGGCATCTTGTGGGGACGAGGTATTTACTGTCATTTGTTCTCCCGTAAGTTAGGTCTTCACCAAAATTTTAGGGGCGAATTGTCGCTTTCCGTTGGATTTGGGGGATGAACAACAAGGAGCTTAAGCCTACAAATACACAGAAAATCCAAATAGTGACAAAAGTACTGCTTTCAATCCCCTGCTGAACGCTAGCAAGTGCCAAAACCGATCCAGCTATTGCAGTCGCGATGATCACTCCAAAGGAGTCTGACATTTGAAGTGAGGCGCTGTGCCTGGCATGTTCTTCATCTGGAGACTTATCCAGCATGAGTACTCCCAGTGTTGGAAAGCACATTCCCATCCCTAGTGCTGCGATTCCCCAAACTACGCTGGCAGCCAATGCAGCAATGACGATACTAGTTGGACCAAAAACAGCTACTGGAGTTAAGGCGATTCCCACAGAAACCAGCAGAACTCCGGCAAACAATATTTGCTCTCTTGAATAGTTAAGTTTGTGACTCCCTTGCAGCCAAGAACCGGCAAACCAAGTAATTGTTGCTGCCGTAAGTACGCCACCAGAAAGTGCAACTGAAGTTCCACGGATCTCTTGTAGCGCCAACGGAACGTAAATTTCCGCAGCAAAAAATGCGCCAGCCAAGACGCCTCGCATTCCTACTATGGCTGGTATGCCCGCTGCCATTCGTAAATAGCCTGCCGGCATTAGCGCCTTAGTCGACCAAGCAGTAACACCAAGTGAAACGACGAAGATTGCTGCAACTAGTGCAGTGTTCCATCGACCAACATGGGATGCCCCAGCCTGGAAGACAGATAACGCGCCAATCGCAATGAGTACTGAAGTGATCTGGATCCTTGCATCAGTTCTGACCGGCGAAGGAACAAAAGGTAACTTCTTCAATTCTGGAATTAGCAAAACAATTGGGCCAATTAAAAGTAGTGGCACAATCCAGAAAGTCATTCGCCATGACGACACTTCGACCAGCAACCCAGCGATGCCAGGTCCAACTAATCCGGGGACAACCCAGGCAGCCGCCAGCATGCCAAGTGCTTTCGCGCGAAGGGCCTCTGGATACATCCGCCCAATAACTACATACATCGTGACTAAATCAATTCCCATGGCAAAACCTTGAATTGATCTGCCAACTGTTAGCACTGCAAGGTTTGGTGCAAAGCCAGCAACCATAGATCCAAATGCCAAAGAAGCAACTGCAAAGATGATGACTCGGGCTAAGCCAATTTTGTTTGCCCATAGGCCAGCAAATGTCATGCCGAGCAGGGACGCCATTGTGAAACTTGTAAACGCGACCGCGTAGTTACTAATAGCGTCTAAGTCGGCGGCGGCCACCGGCATAACAGCACCGATAGCAATTCCTTCAAATCCAAAAACGCTAACTAAGGCAACAATGCCAATGCTCAGTCGCCGGTATTCAGGATTCCATGGCGATAGCGTCATTCGGAATTGTCGCTGTTGTCTCCACCGATTGGCAAACCTTCAAAAATTGCCTTGCACTGCGGGCAAACTGGAAACTTGCCTGGATCGCGATTGGGGATCCAGACCTTGCCGCACAATGCGACAACCGGTGCGCCCATTACTGCACTCTCGACGATCTTTTCTTTCTTAACATAATGCGCAAAGCGCTCATGATCTCCGGGCTCTACCTGTTCTTCGACGCGTTCGTCAACGATTACGCCGCCCTCAGTGCGAATTTCATCAGCCATGAGCCCTACCTTAACAAACTTGCTTGCGCCAGAAACTTAGGCCGGTAACGAGCTTAAGCGCTGCTTAAGGTCTGCTAACTCGGCCTGAAGTTCCGGCGGAACTCGTCCATCAAACTGACTGAAGTACTCTTCGGTCAGGTCGCATTCAGCAAGCCAGCTGCCCTTATCGACATCGAACAATGCCTCAAGGTCTTGTTCTGAAATTTCAAGTCCATCTAGTGGCAGATCTTCCCGGTTTGGCAATACTCCAACTGGCGAATCAATGCCTTCGGCTTCGTTTTCGAGGCGATCTACTACCCATGCCAGGACGCGTGAGTTCTCGCCAAAGCCTGGCCAGATGAATTCACCAGCTTCGTTCTTGCGGAACCAGTTGACCTGGAACAACTTTGGCACGTTTGCAAAAGTGCGGCCCATGTTGACCCAGTGCCCCCAGTAGTCAGCCATGTTGTAGCCACAGAATGGCAACATTGCGAATGGATCGCGACGAAGCTGACCAAGGCCACCCACGGCTGCTGCAGTCATCTCAGATGAGATTGTGGCTCCCATGAATACCCCATGGTTCCAGCTGCGAGCCTGGGCCACCAATGGAACGTTTGTGGCGCGACGGCCACCGAAAAGAATCGCTGAGATTGGAACGCCAGCTGGGTTGTCCCATTCGTCTGAGATTGATGGGCACTGTTCTGCGGGGGCTGTGAAGCGTGAATTGGCATGACTTGAAACTTCTTCTGAATCAGGAGTCCAGTCATTTCCCTTCCAGTCAATTAGGTGTGCAGGTGGTTCTTCAGTTAGGCCTTCCCACCAGATGTCACCATCATCGGTAAGCGCGACGTTTGTGAATAATGAGTTTGCGTATAGCGAGCGAATTGCATTGGCATTGGTCTTCATGCCAGTGCCTGGCGCTACACCGAAGAAGCCTGCTTCTGGGTTAATTGCATACAAGCGACCATCAGGGCCTGGACGCATCCAGCAGATGTCATCACCAATGGTTTCAACTTTCCAGCCTGGAATTGTTGGCTCAAGCATTGCAAGGTTTGTCTTGCCACATCCGGACGGGAATGCCGCAGCGATGTAATGAGTCTTTTGCTTTGGTGAAGTTAGCTTCAAAATCAACATGTGCTCGGCAAGCCACATTTCATCGCGTGCCATTACAGATGCAATTCGTAAGGCAAAGCATTTCTTACCCAGCAGTGCGTTGCCACCATAACCAGATCCGTATGACCAAATTTCGCGCTCTTCTGGGAACTGCACAATGTACTTAGTTTCACTGCATGGCCAAGCAACATCTTTTTGTCCTGGTTCAAGCGGAGCACCAACAGAGTGAAGTGCTGGGACAAAGTCTCCGTGCTCGCCAATTAAATCTAAAGCAGCCTTACCCATGCGAGTCATCATCTTCATGCTGATTACCACGTATGGGGAATCTGTAATTTCAACTCCGAGTGCACTGATGTCAGAACCTAGTGGACCCATGGAGAACGGCACGATGTACATGGTGCGACCACGCATGCAACCCTTAAAAGTTGAGCGAAGGATTGTCTTCATTTCGCTTGGTTCCATCCAGTTATTGGTTGGACCAGCGTCTTCTTCCTTAACGGAACAGATGTAGGTTCGGTCCTCAACACGTGCTACGTCACTTGGATGTGAGCGAGCAAGGAACGAGTTAGGTCGCTTCTCGGAGTTAAGCGGGGTGAGAGTTCCACTTGCCACAAGCTCTTGAGTCAGGCGATTCCATTCTGCATCAGAGCCATCGCACCATTCGATGCGATCTGGAGTAGTTAACTCTGCAACTTCGGAAACCCAAGCAAGAAGGCGCTTATTTTTCGTAGGCGCATCTGCAAAACCTGGAATAGCTGAACTGCTCACGGGTACTCCTTGATTGAAAACCTGATCTAAGGCTTTACGGGATTAACTTAGAATGCACCCGAAATGAGCAAAAAACTAACTTAAAAACCCCAAATTTCCCTTAAAACTGGGTGCTGTGAGCAAACACACACAGCTTGCGTGTGCTCTTGTGAATAGAGTGACGGGTGTTCCTAGACTGGAGGGGTGCCAAACCCTGGAAATTCCCAAATTCTGCTTGATAACAAAGACACCGTCGTTGTTATTCCAGTGTTCTCTGAGGCACCAGTTATCGCTTCCGTTATCGATGAACTAGCCCAATATTTCCCGAACATCTATTGCGTTGATGACGGTAGTGCGGATGGTTCAGGTGAAATAGCGGCAAACTCTGGTGCTCGGGTTATTTGGCACCCAATGAATTTTGGCCAAGGTGCGGCACTGCAAACGGGAATCGAAGCAGGGTTAGAGGATCCAGAGATCAAGTACTTTGTAACTTTCGATGGTGATGGCCAGCACTCACCGCTTGACGCTATAGAAATGGTTCGAACCCTTAGGGCTCAGGAATTTGACGTTGTATTTGGGTCTAGATTTCTAGATGAAAGAACTGAACTAACAAAAGCAAAGCGCGTAATTCTCAAACTGGCAGTGGCATACACCAACGCCCTTACCGGCTTGAAGTTAACCGATGCGCACAATGGTCTACGTGCTTTCAATCGAAATGTCGCCAGCTGGATCAACCTTTCACACAACGGAATGGCTCATGCAACTGAGATAGTAAATCAAATAAGCAAAGGTAACTTTCGATATTGTGAACGCCCGGTTCACATTGTTTACACGGATTACTCTAAAGCAAAGGGACAAAGCCTTTGGAATTCCGTTAACATTCTTTTTGACTTGATATTGAGGTAACCATGCGTATTGCTCAGCTTTTCCTAATAGCCGTTATTTTTGTTTTGTTGTGGTTTGCGCTGCACCATCGCTCATCAACAGAGGCAAGAGCATTTCGTCGAATAGCCTTCTTGGGCTTAACTGTTTTGATAATTTTGGCTGTTTTTTTCCCAGACACATTAACTGGAATAGCAAATACCTTTGGCATTGGTCGTGGTGCCGACTTGGTCATCTACCTCGTTGCAATTGGACTGCTGTTTTTCTCAGTTAGCACTTACTTAAAGTTTGGTGACATGGATCGCCGAATAACTTTGCTTTCCCGACACATTGCTCTTCTTGAAAGTAAGGGCGACATGGGAAGAGTCGATCCTGACGAGTTACCAAAATCCTAAAGGTCTTACGCCTAGTTGACGTAAGATAAGCGCATGACTTTTGATGTTGCGCGCGTTCGTTCTGCTTTTCCTTCTCTTGAATCTGGTGTAGCCCACTTTGACGGTCCAGGTGGAACCCAAACTCCCCTTTCTGTAGGTCAAGCAATCTGCAAAACCATGACGGGTCCCTTGGCCAACCAGGCAACCATTACGGAAGCCGAACGTAATGCTGAAGCCGCAGTCGATAACGCCAGAAGTGCAATGGCTGACTTGCTGGGGTCGACTCCTGATGGCATTTTCTTTGGCCGCAGCATGACTCAAATTACCTTCGACATTGCTCGCACCTTGGCTCAAGACTGGGGACCTGGCGATGAAATCGTTGCATCCCGATTAGATCATGATGCAAACGTTCGTCCTTGGGTTCGGTACGCGCAACAATCGGGTGCAACCCTGCGCTGGATTGATTTTGATCCGGCAACTGGGTACCTAGATGTTTCCGATGTCGAAGCCGTCCTCACCGACCGCACCAAACTGGTTGCGATCACTGCCGCTTCGAACTTAATTGGTGCTCGTCCAGACATCCCAGCAATTGCAAAAGCTGTCCACGCAGTTGGTGGACTGCTTTATGTAGACGGAGTTCACAATACGCCGCACGCAGTGGTGGACTTTAAAGCTCTGGGTGCAGATTTCTATGGCTGCTCACCCTACAAATTCTTCGGACCACACATTGGTGTTATGACTGCTTCCCCAGCATTACTGGAGACTTTGCATCCAGATAAGTTGTTGCCGTCAACTGAGCATGTTCCAGAAAGATTTGAACTTGGAACTTTGCCATACGAATTGCTGGCTGGCATCACAGCTGCCGTTGATTTCATCGCCGACATGGTTCCAGGCTCCGGATCTCGTCGGGAGCGAATCGTTGTTTCGCAAACGGCAGCCGATGAACATGAGCATGCCTTGAATCATCGTTTGCGCGAAGGTTTGCAGGCTATGGATAACGTGACGCTCTATAGCAATGCTCGCTTAAAGACTCCAACGGAATTGTTTAGCTTGGCTGGCATTAACTCTGAGCGAATTTATGAGTTTTTGGCGGAACGAAAAGTAAATGCCCCAGCTGGAAACTTTTATGCGATTGAGTGCTCACGTCATCTTGGTTTAGGTGATGATGGCGCAATTCGCGCGGGTCTGGCCCCTTACAACACAGTGGAAGAAATTGATCGACTGTTAGAAGGTCTGGCAGAAGCCACAATTAAATTGAAGTAGCAGTTACGCTACGGAAATCTGGTCGCCTTCAACGGTTAAAGCAATCTTGGCAAGTGGGGATGCCGTCAAGTTTTTGGATGTTGCTTCATCTGGCGCGCCGGTCGCAAGGTCATACTTAGCACCGTGACATCCGCACTTGAATGCGTTTGCATCAGGAAAGGCATCAACCACGCATCCTTGGTGTGTGCACTTTGAGCTGTAGGCGAGAAATGTTCCGGCAGTTGGCTGCAATAAGTAGGCAGGCATTCCTGAGTTTGGATCAGTGAATTTAAACACTGTTCCCACTGGCACGTCCGTTGCAGTGGCAACTACTTTGCTGGCTGGGCCACTTGATGGGGTTGAGCTCGCCAACTCTTCTTCAGTTGGGCCCGATGTTCCGGTGGAACTTGAGCAGGCTGCTAACCCTGCGATTGCGACTCCCGCGGCCCCAGCCGTGAGAACTTGTCGACGTCCAAATTGTTTTGCCATACCTAAATAGTCGCATTGTTTTCTAGAATATGCCTGTCAGAACCATCAGGTACACTAAAAACATAACTAAATAGTGGTGGTTACCTATCCAGTAATCCCCTGATGAAAATCTTGGGGGTGAACGGTTTCGACTTTGGTAGTCGAAATGGGAGAAGCGAGCCGAGAATGTTGGTCATCTCGTAAACGTCCAGCAAAAACAATAAGTGCCAAATCAAACCGCACTGATTTCGCCCTAGCTGCATAAGCTAGCCTCGAAATCCGCGAGACCAGGGGCGTTCCCGCTCTGGATCCTCGTGTCATTTAGGGAACTTACCAACGGAACCGGTCGCGGGTTCTGACGGAAAATCTAACAGTGACTGTGCCTGTCGACATCTTGTTTGCGTGAACGTCGGGGCAGAGAAAAGCTAATGCAAACTGCGCTCGGAGAATAACCAAATCTTCACCTAAGGACCCGGGTTCGATTCCCGGCACCTCCACCACAAGCGAGTGATGCACAAGCGCATCACAGATCATGCTCACCTAGGTGAGCATGCAAATGAATAAGCGACGTACCGCGATGCTTGCATCGAAGGTTACGTCGTTTTTCATTTGGTGCTGGACTGAAAGTCCAGCAAGATCTGGGAGTGATTGTGCATCCGAGCGCCGCATGGAGGTTGAAGCGAACGAAGTTCGCGAACACCTCCACTCAAAAGACCTCGCCGTTGGCGAGGTCTTTTTCGTTCCGGTGCCGGGAATCCAGTTTTATTTCCGTTTGCCATTTCGCTACGCGAAGCAAACACCTCCACCACAAAAAATGATCCGGTCTATGAGCCGGATCATTTTTGCAGTTTAGTAAATTCCAGTAACCCTAACCTTTGTATTCAAATGGAAAGTCTTTAACTGCAGAAACTTCTGAGTTTGAATCTGCTGGATCTTGGTACATCAATAGGAAATTCCCACTATCGCCTACTTCAAGTTCAGAAATTGTAGTCTCTCCAATTTTTGAGTAATCAACCACACGGTCAGCATCATCAAAATTTGCGGCCCAACCAATGTAGAAGCCGTAGCACTCCGATCCAACTGTGGCTTCGTTTACGGCACAATCGTTTCCTTCAGAGTCAAATAACGATAAAGCCACGGAGTTTCCATTCCACTCTTGGGTTATCTCAAGATCTGTCTCAATGTCAGGATTTAACGTATAGGAGGTACTTGAACTGCATCCAGCCATAAAGATTGATGTTCCCAGGAGAATCCCAGCTAGTGTTTTTTTCATTTTGAACACTCCGTTTCTACGATGACTCTCAAACCGTATCACTGGCAGTTTCTAGGATCAAGGATAAGTGTGTCTGAACACCTCCCCTTAAACCCTCCGCACAACCTTGTGTTGCGCTGCTTGCGCCAACGGACGAATGACCATCAAGTCAATGTTGAAATGATGCGGCAGCATCACACTCCAGCGCACGGCCTCGGCGACGTCATCTGCGGTCAATGGCTCCGCGACACCTTCATAGATTTTCGCAGCACGTTCTTTATCTCCCCCGAATCGCTTAACCGCAAACTCATCAGTCTTAACCATGCCTGGTGCTAACTCAACAACACGAACTGGTTCACCAGCAAGTTCCAATCGTAAAGTTTCAGCAAGTGCTGCGACAGCGTGTTTGGCTGCGGTGTAACTACCACCATTTTCATAAACGATGCGGCCAGCAGTCGAGCCCATCAGAACAATGGTTCCTTCGCCCGACTTAATCAAAGCTGGAATCATCGACTTAATCGAACGCAATGCGCCAATGACATTTACGTCGTAAGCCTTGATCCAACTTTCCACATCAGCGTCTGCAACAGTTGTGCCATCAAAGGCTCCCCCAGCATTTGCCACCAACACGTTTAAGGTTTTGTCTGCAAGGTGCGCTGCCAAGGCATCAACACTTGCTTGATCAGTTACATCTAATTCCCAAGCAGTTATAAGTGGGTTTTCCTTCGCCAAATCAGCAAGCATATCTACTCGCCTAGCGGCGGCAATAACGTTAAAGCCTTCCTTAGCTAAGGCTCGAGCACTTGCTGCGCCAATACCGCTACTGGCTCCGGTTACTACTGCATATCCACGATTAGTCATAGTCGAATTCTCTCGCATCATGTCCGATACGTCATCTACTCCTGCCCAATAAACTGATTAGACCTACTGATACAAGGAGTGACCATGGTCCGCAAGAGCATTGGAACCATGATGGGTTCCCAGACAACTTCCACCTTTATTGGAATACCAGGTGGAACGCTAAGCGATGTTTCAGGTGGCTCTGTTGTATTTGGCGCTCCATGCGCTACGCCTTATCCCTCGGTTGGCGCCTACTGCAAGGATGCTCCAGCAGCTATCCGTGGTGCGATCAGTAGCTACCAGGCCAACATTCACCACATGGATTTTGATTTAGGTGGACCAATTTTTCCTGATGGCGTTAATGCAATTGATATTGGTGACTTAGATTTTGACGAATCAGATGCGGCTGGAAATCGTGAGCGAATTCGTTCGACAGTTTCGCAAATCGTTGCCAAGGGTGGCGTGCCTGTTGTAATCGGTGGCGATGATTCAATTCCGATTCCAATGATTCAAGGCTTTGCAGACCATGGAGATTACTTTGTGGTTCAGATTGATGCCCACATCGATTACCGCGACGAAGTAAATGGCGAAAAACTTGGACTTTCATCCACGATGCGCCGTGCCTTTGAAATGGATCACATTAAAGGATTAGTTCAAGTAGGACAGCGTGGCATTGGATCGGCGCGACCACAGGATTACGAAGACGCAAAGTCACATGGCGTTAAGTTTGTTTCAGCTCGCGAAATTGCTTCTAGTGGAATTCAGCAAGTAATTGAATTAATCCCTGCGGGTGTAAATGTGATTGTGGATTTGGATTGTGATGCCTTAGATCCTTCAATCGTGCCAGGTGTAATCGGTCGCTCTCCTGGTGGTCTGACCTACTGGAATGTCGTAGAACTGCTTCATGGCATTGCTGGCAAGGCAAAGTTGTCAGGCTTTAACTTGGTTGAGTTCATGCCAGATAGTGATGTTGATGATATTGGCGCACTGAACAATGCCCGAATTATTTGTAATGTCCTTGGCCTCGTTGCACGACAAAGTTAGGCCTAAACTCAAACCATGAACCAGCCAGTCATTGGACTAACCTCATATCTCGAGCCTGCCAAATGGGGCGCTTGGGATATACCTGCTGCACTGATCCCTTGGAACTACGTAAACAAATTGCAAGCTGCCGGTGCCTCGGTGGTAATCCTGCCGCCGGATGCAAATAATCATGAAGCCATTTCTCGCTTGGACGGTTTAGTGATGGCAGGTGGCGCTGACATTGAACCTGCTCGTTACGGAGCAGATCATCAAGAAGGTACTGACAAGCCCCGAGTTGAACGTGATGCCAGCGAACTTGGGTTATACCGAGCAGCCCGGGAAGCAAACATTCCAGTTTTTGGAATCTGTCGCGGATTACAGATCATGGCAGTTGCTCACGGTGGTTCACTTCACCAACACTTACCCGATGTTGTTGGAAATACTTTGCACCGAGATGCACCTGGAACCTTTAACAATCATGGCGCGACCTTCACTCCTGGCAGCTTGATTGCTGACTTGGTTGGCGCAACTGGAGTAACGGTTAATTCAAGTCACCACCAGGCGGTGGACTCCCCTGGCGATTTAACAATTACTGGTTATGCCGAAGATGGCACCGTTGAAGTTTGTGAAGATCCATCCGCTGAGTTTGTACTTGGCGTGCAATGGCATCCAGAATTCAGCGACGATGAAAAGGTTTCGGAAAATTTGTTTAGAGCGTTTGTAAAGGTTTGTGCAAACCGCTAATTGGCAAGTTCGCTTTTAACTGCTGCCACAAAGTTATCTACATCAGCTTGCGTGGTATCCCATGAGCACATCCAACGAACTTGATCAATCATGTGATCCCAAACATAGAATTTTGCAACATTTTGTAATGGTTCAATACTTGCTGCAGGCAAAATCGGAAACAGCGCGTTCGCCTGTGGTGCCGATACTTTTACGCCTGGGATGTCTTTGATTCCTTTGTAAAGTTCCTGTGCCATGGCATTTGAATGCTGGGCATTCTTTAGCCACAAGTCACCTTCAAACATTGCAACTAACTGAATCGAAATAAAGCGCATCTTGCTTGCTAATTGCATTGCAGACTTGCGCACATACTTCATGGCTGGAACCAAATCTGGATTCAAAATTACGGCAGCCTCTGCTCCCATTGCACCATTCTTGGTACCACCAAGAGAAACGGCGTCTACGCCGACATCCGTTGTGAAGGCCCCAAGTGAAGTTCCCAATGAAGCAGCTGCATTTGAAATGCGGGCACCATCAAGATGAATGTACATTCCAAGTG
>JBDLQS010000042.1:0-2560 GCA_039800445.1 Actinomycetota bacterium | reverse complement strand
TCGACGAATTGAATTCTCGGTAAAACGATAAGTAGTAGCAGCGCCAGTTGATTCAACATCAGCAATCACAGCCATGGTTCGGCGTTGGTTTGCAGCCAATCGACCAGGTGCCAACGCAGTTAAATCGGCCTGCACAATTACATGGTCAGCCGGGTTAGGCAACAGGGAACCCAAAACCTTGGTGGGATCATCACCCTTAGCCACTGCGCGACCAAAGGAAGTTAGCGATCCAAGGGCAGTAATGCCAAGAGTTGCTGCTTCATCAAGCACTGCAGAAACTGCAGCCGCGCGAACCATTGAGGAACGTCTTGGGCGATGCCAATCTAAATGGTCAGTAATAATTGCAGCACTTGTAGTCGCACCATCGTCAAGGCCTAAGTAGATATCCAACAAAGAAATACGTAGTGGATTTATAAAGCCGCGCTCGACTGCTGAAGTTAAGGAATTGATTCGATCGCCACCATCGCCACCAACAACGTGTGGTGCTCGAGCCATATCGCGCCAAGCTTGGGCAAGCAGTGTCCAACGCGAAGCATCATCAATACTTAACCAGCGGTCATAAGCAGTAGTTGGTAACCAGCCGTCGGTTGCATCAGCGGCTAGCAAGCCCGACGCAAACGCAACTTCAATAACTAATGCCGTTAGATGTTCGGAGACTCGTAACAAATCTTTTGCCACGGCCAAATCGCGAATCGCAAGGCCACCACCACGAAGTTGTGATGGTGGTTCAATTGACCATGCCTCAAGCAGAGTTTCAACGAGGCGAACAAAATCAAGAGCAGCATGCGCTCCAGTGTCATTGACGCGCTTAAAGTCAACGGAACTTAAAACTGGTTGACCGCTATCAGTTTTGATTTCCTTTAGAAGCAATCCATTGCGCAATGAAATTGAAACTTCACGTGGCACAACAACTGAGTTATCACTAACGGGAACGATCAACTCATGTGCGAGCAACCATTCCAAAGGTGATTTTGCATCTTCAATTCGCACAGAGCGATTAGCTTGGCGCATGGTTCCTGCTGGAGTGCCCCACAAAAGTTGGTTCATGATGTCGCGAACTTCATCAGGGCCACTGGCAAGAGTCTTCTCAGCGAGCGTTTTCTTATTCGCATACTCACGAACTTTGCGACGTGAATCTGCAAAGGATGCAGCCAGACCACATGGATAAGCACCGAAAGATTCGCGGGCAACTCGAACTAAGTGAAGTTCTTCGTCATCGCCCCAAACCAAAGCGCTGGAAAGCAAACGATCAATTGCTGAATCGATTGCTTTAGCGTTGTAACCAATAGCGCCTTTAAGTCCGGCATGAACTTCAACGCGAGCAGCAGGATCCGGCAGCGCAGCCAAGACTTCACAAACACTAAGTTCAATGTGATTCAGAGCATCAAGCGCGGCACCAACACTTGGTGATGTGGTTGCCCGCACTGCAAGCTGTCCAAGATCAGTAGGCACCGGGTGCAGCAGGTCTGGACGCGTTGCGAATAAGACCTCAAGAGCTTCGTCACTTCGCTGGCGCAGATCATCTGCCAAAGACCGTGGGCGCATGACCGTTTCAGCCTTTTTAGAAGTGCTCATCTTGCTACGTTACGCGGTTTAGGTTGCTTAGCGCCACTTGAGATTTATTGCTTTCCTGTGTGGATTGTGCATTGAAATCGCAGGTTTGGGCGGATTCGGACTTTTCATCTACCCTTAAGTAAGGCAATCGGGTAATCGGGAGCCAAAGAAAGTAACCAGCGCAAGGAGAACACCGTGCCTACAGGCAAAGTGAAGTTTTACGATTCCGAGAAGGGCTTCGGCTTTCTTCAAACGGATGAAGGCGAAGAGGTATTTTTGCATGCCTCCGCACTCCCAGCTGGCACCTTAACTTTGAAAAACGGCACCCGCTGTGAGTTTGGCGTGGCCGATGGCAAGAAGGGTATGCAGGCATTGTCATTGCGAGTCCTGGAAGCACCACCGAGTGTTTCAAAGGGTGGCCGCAGAGATGCCGAAGACATGGCCATTGTTTTGGAAGATGTCATCAAACTTCTTGATGGTTACGCGGGAAATCTTCGTCGTGGCCGTTACCCAGATGACAAGCAGACCGAGAAGCTCGTAGCCGTGCTTCGCGGTGTTGCTGACCAGATTGACGCGTAATTGAATACTGCAACTTCTGCGATCGACTTAGCTAGATCTGCACTCCTGGAATCCATCCCTGCTGACCACGTTGGTAAGGCTTTGGATTCTGTTGTCGAGCCAACTGAAGATTCATCCGTAACGATCACCAGCTACACCTTCGAATGCACCTCACCTGGTTACCCAGGTTGGTATTGGGAAGTAAGCCTGGTTGAAGTTAATGGCCAAGTCGAAGCTTCTGTTAGTGAAGTTAACTTGCTGCCAGGTTCGGCCGCACTTGTTCCAGAGCAGTGGAAGCCATGGGCGGATCGCGTTGAAGCCGGCGATTTAGGTGTCGGCGACCTGTTACCAATTTCTGAAGACGATGAGCGCTTAACTGCAGGCTTCACAGCACTTGGAGATCTAGAAGAACTATCCGAAGATCTTGCACCACTTCATCCAGCGCAAT
>JBDLQS010000041.1:0-2514 GCA_039800445.1 Actinomycetota bacterium | reverse complement strand
ATTAACGACTTGTTGCTTATGGTCTGACATGGCTACTCATCTCCTGGAACACCATAAGAAGGTGCCGTGTTGGGATTAAGTGCTCGAGTCAAATAATCCTGTGACTGTGGAGCCCAAACTTGGTAAATCTCTCTAAGTTTTGCAATCGGATCTTCATCCCAATCAACTCGAAGATTTGTAGTGGGCCAAGAAACTTCAGTTGCCACAACTACAGCAGCCGAATGCACTGGCCCAGCTTCACCTCCGGCTTTAACGCCGGCCTCCAAAGCTTGAATCAATCGATCAGCAATTTCCTGATCCACCGAAGAATTAAACGCATCAACCATTGCTTGAATCACACCTGAATTTGCCAACATGTTCCCAGCTGCTGCAACATTTTTTGCAGTAACTTCCGCATTTATACCCAGAGATTTTGCACCTGAATAAACAGCTGACTCACCTGTGTTATCTACAACAGTTAGTTGTCTAAATTCAGGATGAGTTGCAGCTGAACTAACCTTTGCCAGCGCGGCATGTGCGCCCAATCCAGATTGCAAGGCATCTAAAAGTGCCGGTCCAAGACCTGGATCAGTCACATTTTGACTTGATACTGCGCCAACACCTGCCCGAACATTCGGGCAACGCGCACCTACCGCAGGACTAGAGCTACTGATAGCAACTCCAAATGCTCCGGTGCGCTCGCAGCGAGCAGCGATACTTATTGTCATTAATCTCTAGTTTCTGGAATAACAGCAGTTGCATCTATTTCAACTAACCATTCTGGACGGGCCAACGCAGTTACAACTAATCCAGTGGAAACGTAATGTACGCCCTTTAGCCATTTGCCCATTACGCGATAAACCGGTTCGCGATAACGGATGTCGACTAAGTAGATCGTGATCTTTGTAATGTCTCCGAGCTCTGAGCCAGATTCCTCAAGCAACATCTTGATGTTTGCCATGGCTTTTTCAGCCTGCGCTTCAACATCGCCGATACCTACAGACTCACGAGTATCAAGGTCTTGACCAATTTGTCCACGCAGATAGACAGTGTTACCAGCAACAACTGCTTGCGCTAAGTCATTATCCAAATTCTGCTCTGGATATGTGACCTTGGTATTGAATGGTCGAATTCTCTTGTGAGTCATCAGTTTCCTTCGGTAGGTTCAAGATTTACGTTAGTCCAAATCTTGGGCTCGATATTAGCGATTGCAATCATTGAACTACCCGGGCTGAGCCAGCGTAACTCTTGTAGCTTTGCTGAATTTGAATCTGGTCGGCAAGAAATTTTGCATCATGCCACACGCCCCATATAAATGCCGAACCACGTCTGGACAGCCACGGTTGCCCGAGGAAGTAAACACCACTTGCATTTGAAACGCCACGTTGATGTGCAGGCTTTCCTGACTCCGTCAACGCACTAGGAACTTGAAGCCAGCCATAGTCAACTGAGTAGCCAGTTGCCCAGAGAATAGTTGTGATTCCTGCAGAAGCTAAATCAATTTCCCGAATCGGATTAATCGCTGCCTCAGGCATCGGGCCAAGGATATGAGCCTCAGGCTCCAAAGGTAGATCCAAGTTATTCTGCGCAATAAATGCATCCGCCTCGGTAAGAACCGACAAGAAGTTCGCATCGCCACGGGCAATGTTTCGTTCTAGGTCATCTGCAAATTTTAAAACTCCGCTATCAAAGGACGTGGTTAGTCCCAGCAGGGTAATGCCACTGTTTGCAAGATCTCGGAAGTCAACCGTCTTGCCTCCATCGAAGCCACTAACTGCAATAGTGACGTGTTCAGCACCTGCTGGAGGGGTCGCTAGATCCCACTTACCTAAAACACCTAGCCACCAGACATTGTCTCTTCCGCGGTAACGTCGAGGCGGACGATCGTGCTCGCCAACAGATAAGTAAACATCTCGGCCGGATTTTCTTAAGTCGGCAGCTATTTGAACTCCTGATGATCCAGCGCCGACTACGAGTACTCCACCTTCAGGTAGCTGTGCCGGATTGTGGTAATCGCTCGAGTGAAGTTGATGGATATCTATCGCACTTGGAACAACAGGTGGGATAGCTGGCTTTTGAAATGGTCCAGTTGCTGCCACCACATACTTGGCTTGGATGTGCCCAACTGAAGTTTCAACGTTAAAGCCGGAATCATTTGGCATTCTAGTTACTGACTTAACATCAACACCGGTTCTAATTGGGGCATTAAATTTTTCTGCATATGCAACAAAGTAATCTGCAACAGCTTCTTTTGGCACAAATGCATCTGGATCGAAACCTTCAAATTCCAAACTAGGGAAGCGGTCATGCCAAGCTGGGCCGTTTGCTACTAGTGAATCCCACCGCTCAGATCTCCACCGCTCCGCGATTCGATCTCGCTCAAGGACAACGTGGGAGACACCTGCATTAGTGAGGTGCTCGCTCATTGCAACGCCAGCTTGTCCGGCGCCAACAACAACAACTTCGAACTCCTCAGCTGGCATTTAGAACTCCTTTACTGGCAACTTGGTTCCACAATGGCTCAAACACTTAGGT
>JBDLQS010000040.1:0-10447 GCA_039800445.1 Actinomycetota bacterium | reverse complement strand
CTGGCCGAGATTTCTGACCTTGCGATTCCAGCAGTACACAACATCGCAAATGCCCTAGCCGCTAGTGCATTAGCGCGAGCACACGGTGTTGATGCTCGCGCAATTCGTGATGGACTTCGTTCCTGGCAACCAGCACCGCATCGCATTGCTCATGTTGGGCAGATCGACGATGTTGACTACATCGACGATTCAAAAGCGACAAATACCCATGCGGCCGCAACTTCTTTGACTGCATACGAGTCAATTGTTTGGATTGCTGGCGGCATGGCAAAAGGCCAGGATTTCGACGAACTAGTCCTTGATAATGCCCATCGAATGCGGGCGGCTGTCCTGTTAGGCGTAGATCAGGAATTGATCGCAGCTGCGCTGGAACGACACGCTCCGAATGTCCCAATTCATAGGGTTACAACCAAGGAAACTAATGCAATGGAAGTAGTTGTGGCGCTCGCAGCCGAGTCGGCACAACCGGGAGATACCGTGCTTCTGGCACCGGGATGTGCCTCATGGGACATGTTTAGGGACTACTCGCATCGTGGCGAAGAATTTGCTGCTGCAGTGAAGCGACTGATGTCATGACAACAACCAGACCAGTTAAGCGAAACACTCCAAATGGCGGGCTCTCAGCTCGGCTAGAACATCCAATGGTGCATTACCAAATCCTTCTCGGTGCAACTGGATTCCTACTTGCACTTGGCATCGTTATGGTCGCGTCTGCATCGAGCGTTTTTTCATATCAGCAGAACGATGGTAACTCTTGGGCACTCGCAACTAGGCAATTGATTTTTGCTGCAATCGGCGTGTTCTTGATGATCACAGTTTCAAAAATGCATGTTGATGCAATCCGACGTTGGGCTCCACTTTTCATGGTGGTGGTTGGGGCATTGCTTGTGACAGTGTTAATAGTTGGTACCGCAGTTCATGGTCAAAAGAACTGGATCGACTTTGGTGGACCATTCAGGATTCAGCCTTCAGAATTCGCCAAACTTGCGATCGTTATGTGGGGTGCCGATATCTTGGACCGCAAATACCACTTGCTTGAGCAGCGCAACCATTTATTGATCCCAGTACTTCCAGTTTCGTTAACCGTACTTTTGCTCGTTGTTTTACAGGGTGACCTAGGAACTGCAATGGTCATGATGCCAATCATGGCCTCATTACTTTATTTCGTGGGTGCGCCGAGAAAATGGTTCTTGATTATGGGAGCTGCTGGTCTCGCAGGGATTGCTGCACTCTCACTTGCAGCTCCATATCGCATGGCACGGTTTACTTCTTGGCTAGACCCCTACGCAGATCCTCAGGGCACTGGTTTTCAAGTTATTCACGGGCAGCAAGCTTTAGGTTCCGGCGGTTGGTGGGGTGTAGGCCTAGGTGGCTCTCGCGAGAAGTGGGGAACTCTTCCGGAAGCACATACCGACTTTATTTATGCAGTACTAGGCGAAGAACTTGGAATTATTGGAACTATTCTGGTGCTACTAATCTTCACAGCTATTGCAATTGTTGGACTGCGAATTGCTCGGGGAACCAATGAAGCATTTATTCAAATTGCCGCACTTGGAATTGTTGCCTGGATTGTGACGCAGGCTCTGGTTAACGTCGGTGCAGTTCTTGGAATTCTTCCAATTACCGGTGTGCCATTACCTTTGGTTTCCTACGGAGGCTCGTCTTTGATTCCTACCTTGCTCGCTATGGGAATTTTGATGGCATTTGCCAAGCATGAGGCATACCTGCAGGAACAAAAGCAATGACTTGGAAGTTAGTGTGAACATAGTTCTGGCTGGCGGTGGAACTGCGGGCCATATAGAACCGGCACTTAACTTGGCTGATGAGCTAAAAGCCATTGACCCAACCGTAAACATTACAGTTCTTGGAACCTTGCGCGGCCTGGAAGTCGACTTAGTGCCAGCCCGCGGATACAAACTTGAACTAATTCCTGCGGTGCCACTGCCACGTAAGTTAAGTGGAGATCTCGTTACGCTTCCGACTCGATTGCGTTCAGCTATAAAGCAAACGCGCGACTTGCTTGCGAACTTAGAGGCGGATGTTGTTGTTGGTTTCGGTGGTTACGTTTCGATTCCAGCATATCTTGCAGCCCGTGGTGAAGTACCAATTGTCGTTCATGAAGCAAATGCTCGAGCGGGCCTAGCTAATCGAGTAGGCGCTAGATTTGCAGACGCAGTTGCTGAAACCGTCAAAGATAGTTTGCCACGTGCACAGTTGATCGGCATTCCATTACGCAAATCAATTGAAACTCTCGATCGTTCTGCAGTGAGAAGCCAAGCCAGAAATCATTTTGGGATCAAGAGTGATGCAATTTGTATTTTAGTTTTTGGCGGATCGCAGGGTTCAGTAAAACTAAATTCAGTAGTTGAAGATTGCCTCAACTCAAATGTTTTTGGTGACATTGTGGTTTTGCATTCCGTTGGACTTAAGAATGAATTTCCGCAACCAGAGTCAGATAGATACAGACCGCTTAATTACATTGATCGCATGGATTTGGCCTACGCTGCTGCCGACTTTGTGATTGGCAGGGCGGGAGCAATGACGGTTGCAGAATTAACTGCGGTTGGTTTGCCTGCATGCTTTGTGCCATTACCAATCGGAAATGGTGAACAAAGTCTTAACGCAACCCCAGTTGTTGATGCTGGAGGTGCAATCATGATTTCAGATCTTGAATTCAACGCAGATTATGTACAAGAGCAGGTTCTACCCATAGTTTCTAATTCAACGAAACTTCGTGACATGGCACAACGCAGTTCCTTACTTGGACACAAAGATTCTGCAAAGGATCTTGCTAAATTGGTTTTGTCGGTGGCAGGAAAGGCCAAGTCTTGAGCTATTTGAATGGTCGGGTTCACATTGTCGGCATAGGTGGTGCCGGCATGAGTGGGATTGCTCGAGTGCTTTTGGCTAGAGGTATTGAAGTTTCGGGAAGTGATGCAAAAGATTCCCGACGCCTGCAGGCGCTAAAACCACTGGGTGGAAAAGTATCTGTGGGCCATGATGCAGAGAACCTTTTGATATCTGGTAGTCAACCATCCTGCGTAGTGATTTCCACAGCAATTGGTCAAGACAACCCAGAAGTTGAAAGAGCAAACGAACTTGGTATTCCAGTTGTCAGCAGGGCAATCGCGCTTGCTGAGTTGCTACAAGACTCAGTGGCAATCTCGGTTGCTGGAACCCATGGTAAAACTACGACCACATCAATGGTTACCGTGATTTTACAAAATGCTGGTAAAGACCCTTCGTTTGTAATCGGCTCAGAAATGAACGAGTCAGGTAGTAATGCACATCAAGGAACAGGTGACTTGTTTGTAGTTGAAGCCGACGAAAGTGATGGCACCTTTTTGGTCTTACCAACAACACTTGGAATCGTCACCAACGTTGAAGCAGATCACCTCAACTACTGGGGAACCTATGAAGCAGTAGAGCAAGCTTTTGTCGACTTCATTGTCGCCACTGGCTCTCGCAATGGATGTGCAGTCGTTTGTGGCGATGACCAAGGTGCGATTACCGTAACTAAGCGAGCGCGTGAAATGGGTGCGACCGTCATCACTTATGGCCAGAGTAAAGATAACGATGCGGTATTGACGCTGCTACCATCTGGATCCGTCGGATCTGAATTCACTATTGCTTATCAGGGTCAGACTCATGGGCCAATCAAGTTACTTGTACCAGGTGTCCACAATGCGTTGAATGCAACGGCAGCATTTATTGCAGCGCTTACCCAAGGCTGCACATCACAGCAAGGTGTTACTGGGTTGCAAAGCTTTACGGGAACGCATCGCAGATTTGAATTCCGTGGCGAAGTCTCAGGCATTCGGGTTTTCGATGACTATGCTCATCACCCAACTGAAATCGATGCTGTTTTGCGAGCTGCCAGGACAGTAGTTGGTGACGGCCGGGTGCTGGCTGCCTTTCAAGCACATCATTACTACCGCACCGCATTGTTTTCCAAAGAGTTTGGTCAAGCGCTTGGCTTAGCAGATTTTGTCGTGGTGCTAGAAGTCTTTGCGCCCGGTGAAGAACCAATCCCTGGTGCATCAGGTAGCACCATGGCAAACAATGTTCCATTGCCATCCGAGCAAGTGGTATTCGAGCCATCTTGGTCTAAGGTTCCTGGTCATCTAGTTGAACATGCAAAGTCTGGCGACATTGTGCTAACCCTTGGCGCTGGTGACATCGGAATGATGTGCCCAGAAATTCTTACCATGCTGGAATCTAAGTAATGTCACAAACAGTTCGCTCAGCAACTCCCAAAAAGAAACGCAAATCAAAGGGACCATGGTTAGTTTGGTTGCTTGCGATTCTTGCTGTTGTTACTTGGTGGAGTTTGTATCAATCAAAGTGGTTTATCGCACAAGAAGTAACTATCACTGGAAATTCAAGATTGTCGGTTGAACAGATTTCTGCGGTAGCGGCTGTTCCGATTGGAAATTCCTTGATGTCGATTAATCCAGCAGTTATCTCCGAACAGCTGCAGGCGCTTCCAGAAATCAAAGTTGCAACGGTAGAACGGGGCTGGCCGCATGCAATCTTGATTACAGTTACCGAACGAACCCCAATCGCAGTTGCCGCAACTGTGAGTGGCTACAACTTGATTGACGCAGATGGCCTAAATGCTGGAGTAGTGGCTGCCCCACCAGCAGGCTTGTTGGTTATCGCAGCGGAGCCAGACAGTCCCGCTATGACCAACGCGATCCAAGCCCTGGCTGCAATCCCTGCAGAATGGGCAATCACTGGCTTGAGCGCACCGACTCAAGACAGTGTCGTGGCGACTCTAGGTAATGGAGCTGTGATTACTCTTGGATCTGGGGAGCGCGCTGCGGACAAAGTTGAGGTCGCTCAAGCGCTAATGGAAAAAGGCTTCACGGTCATCAACGTAAGTGCGCCTGATGCACCGACTGTTAAATAACTTGTTGAGTCTGCTATTAAACCAAGTTCACGCCTAACTCGACACGCCAAGCGTCAATCCCAGAATTCATTGACTTTTGCCCGTAACTTATACCTGCTCAAAGGTGCCAAATCTTTAACGCTCTAGAAGAGGTTGAGAGTTTGCGTCTTTAGCAAAAACTGAGCTTGTCGAGAAAGGCAAACACCATGGCCGCACCACAGAATTACTTAGCAGTTATCAAAGTTGTAGGCATTGGTGGCGGTGGCGTGAACGCGATCAATCGCATGATTGAAGCCGGCCTAAAGGGTGTTGAGTTTGTCGCAATTAATACTGACGCGCAAGCGCTGTTAATGAGTGACGCTGATGTGAAATTAGATATTGGCCGGGATCGCACACGCGGTCTAGGAGCAGGAGCTGACCCTGAAGTTGGTCGCCAAGCTGCCGAGGATCATCGCGAGGAAATCGAAGAAGTACTACGCGGCGCCGACATGGTATTCGTTACTGCAGGTGAAGGTGGTGGCACTGGAACTGGCGGCGCTCCCATCGTTGCCAAGATAGCTCGTGACATGGGCGCATTGACCATCGGTGTGGTTACCCGTCCATTTAGCTTCGAAGGTAAGCGTCGATCATCACAGGCAGATGAAGGTGTCGATTCGCTTCGTACTGAAGTCGATACTTTGATCGTTATTCCAAATGATCGTCTACTTGAACTTGCTGACAATGGCATCAGCGTTATTGATGCCTTCCGCCACGCTGACTCCGTTCTATTGCAGGGCGTCAGCGGTATTACCGATTTGATTACGACTCCGGGACTTATCAACCTTGATTACGCAGACGTGCGAAGCGTTATGAAAGATGCCGGTAGCGCGCTTATGGGAATCGGTTCAGCTCGTGGCGCTGATCGTGCGATTGAAGCAGCTCGTCAAGCAATATCAAGCCCGTTACTTGAAGCCAGCATTGAAGGTGCCCGTGGTGTTCTTATGTCTATCGCCGGCGGCAGCGATTTAGGTTTGTTTGAAATCAATGAAGCAGCTCGCATGGTCCAGAGCGCAGTGCACCCAGATGCGAACATAATCTTTGGTGCAGTCATCGATGACACCCAAGGTGATCAGGTAAAGGTCACAGTAATTGCGGCTGGCTTTGACGGCGGTGCGCCACCGTCAAATCGTTCAACTTCACCGATGTCCAAGAAAGTTTTAGACGAGACTCCGTTGGCAGCAGCAGTTGCTGTTGATTTGGCACGTGATGGCGAGGCACCTTCAATACCGGTTACGCCAGACTCATTTTCTGATGGTGCATTCGGCTCAGCTGCAGTTGCAGACGAGGATGACAACTTCGAGAATCTGTTTGGAGATGCTCCAGTGAGTTCAGGTCACGGTGAGGTCGACAACGACGGTGACGATGATGGCGACCTCGACGTTCCAGATTTCCTTCGCTAAAGACTGTATTTGAGTATGAATACGCAGGTCTTTGGCCGCGTTTCAATTGAGGGAATTCAAGCTGTTGCATTGAGTCGAAGTGGTGGCATGAGTTTGGCCCCATTTGATTCACTCAACCTGGCTTCGAACGTAGGCGATTCTGCTGAATGTGTTTCAGCTAACCTTGCGATTGCCCGTGATCTGGTCTCAGCTCAAGCGATATCGGTAATGAATGCTGATCATGGAACTACTGTTCACGTGGTGACGAAACCCGGCGCTGCTTCACCGGGCGATGGCTTGATCACGAAACAAAAAGGACTTGCTTTAGCTGCCTTAGCAGCAGACTGCGTTCCGTTTGGATTGGTTGATCCAGTGTCTGAGGTGATTGCAGTTGGTCACGCTGGCTGGCGCGGAGTGTTATCCAATGTAATGCAAGCTTTACTGGATGAGTTTGTGGCAAGTGGGGCGCAACTTGAACACACTCAGGCAGTTATTGGTCCAGCAATTTGCGCCAAATGTTACGAAGTTCCAGCGGAAAGAGTCGACCAATTTCGAGTTGCCCGCCCAGAGGCAATTGCTGCCAATAAAAATTTGGATCTGATCGCGGGAGTTAAATCTGTTCTAGAGCCGCAAGTAAAGACGGTTCACGAAATCTCTGGGTGCACTTTAGAAACTACTGAGCTGTTTTCATATCGTCGTGCCGCAGGGGAGCCAACTGGTCGTGGCGGATTAGTAATTGCAATAGGTGCTTCTTAGTTCCTGAACTCATAGAGTGGTCATTATGGATCGAAGGCAGGAACTGCAGGCAAATTTGCAGGACGTAGAGCGCGAGATCTCGCAAGCTTGTTTAGCAGCGAATCGAAATCGTACTGACGTAACTTTGATTGCTGTTACCAAAACTTGGCCAGCCACCGATGTTGACTTGTTGGCACAACTGGGCGTTACAGATGTTGGCGAGAACAGAGATCAAGAAGCCAAACCAAAGCACGATGAAGTTATTGCAAAAGAATTAACTTGGCATGCAATTGGTCAACTGCAAACCAATAAAGCAAAGAGTGTTGCTGCTTGGGCTGATGTAGTGCACAGCGTAGATCGAATTGATTTAGTTGCGGCTTTGACTAAGGCAGTTGCCAATCGGGAAGCTCCACTAGGCGTGTTGATTCAGGCAAACCTGGACCCAGCGCCAACCGATACTCGAGGCGGCGCGCTTGCTTCGGAATTGATGACCCTGGCAGAGATGATCTCCAACAGTGAAGGCCTGCGACTTCAAGGTGTTATGGGAGTAGCTCCACTTGGCGGCGATGATGATTTGGCATTTGCCAGACTGCAGGAGTTTTCTAGTCAGATCCAAAGTTCATATCCAGAGGCAGATTGGATCTCGGCAGGCATGAGTGGGGACTTCGCAACTGCCTTGAAATATGGTGCGACACACCTTCGAATTGGCTCATCTATCCTCGGAAAACGGGGTTTTCAGGGGTAAGTTCGTATTACTTACCCCTGCAAGGAGCGAACCACATGGCTAACGCAATGCGAAAAATGGCTGAATATCTTGGCCTTGTCGATGGCGGCGAATACCGCGATGAATTTGGCACTTACGTTGATGCTGATGATCAGGGATACGAAGACCAAGCTCAATTGCGCCCCGTTACAAACAGTGCTTCTTATGACCAGGTGAATGAGTACTCCCAAACTTCTTACGCGGCTCCGACTCGGAGTGCAGCGCCACTTGCTGATGTTTACCGCATTACTACCTTGCACCCAATCACTTACAACGACGCTCGTCGCATCGGAGAAGAGTTCCGTGCTGGTACTCCAGTAATCATGAACTTGAGTGATATGGATGAAGCCGATGCTCGCCGTATTGTAGATTTTTCTGCCGGTCTGGCATTTGGCTTACATGGCAGTATTGAAAAGGTAACAAAGGGAGTATTCCTTTTGTCTCCAGCCAATGTTGATATTGGCGCAGCTGCCCGAGCACAACTGCGTGAAGATCCGTTCTTTAACCAGAGCTAATTTGTTTTTATCGTGTCCTCAATTGCTGCACTAATCTCGTCAATATTAAATCTCTATGTGCTGATTCTGATCGCCCGATTGGTTCTTGAGTATGTTGCGATTTTTGCCAGGGATTGGCGTCCAAAGGGTCCACTGCTGTTGCTTTCGGAAACCGTCTTCACGCTTACTGACCCACCGCTAAAGGCAATTCGTAAAGTGGTGCCAAATCTGCGCATTGGTAGCGTTTCCTTAGACCTCTCATTCATCATTTTGTTGGTAGCAATCTCCATTACTCGGGGGCTTTTAGCCTCGGTCTAGGGCAACAAATGTCCAATTTCAAGACCTCAAAATAACCCTTACAAACCCAAGAAACATTGGGATGGGTTTCACTTTCCGTGGTTTTATCTCTAATCTAGAGGTCACGGGGTTAGGGGATTTCTCAATAATCTCGGACATTATTCAAGACGGAAGGTTTTCACCATGGCTTTGACGCCTGAAGACGTGCGTAACAAGCAGTTCACTACAGTTCGATTCAAAGAAGGCTATGACCTTGATGAAGTTGATAACTTCCTTGATGAAATCGAAGAGTCGCTCGCTGCCGTTACCCGTGAAGCGGAAGACCTACGCGCAACTGCCAAGGGTGAAGTTCCAGAGTCAATCCGCGACGAGATTCGTTCCCTTGGTGATGAGAATGCTCGCCTAAAGAGCGAACTGGATCAATCCGCTAAAGCTCTTGAAGATTCCCAAGCTCGCGTTGTTGTATCTGATGACAGTGCCGCAAGTGATGAAGCACTTAAGAATTCTCAAGCTCGCGTTAATGAACTTGAATCACAACTTTCATCTGCTCAGGCAGAGTTAACTGCAAGCTTGGCTGCAATTTCAGAACTTAAAGATCAGCTTGCCGCTTCCCAGTCTGAAGGTGTTGCAGCTGCCGCAACTGCTGCCGCAAATTCATCACCGGCTGATCAAGGAATTGCATCGGTCCGAATTCTTGAACTAGCGCAGCGCACTGCGGATGAAGCTGTAGCTTCGGCTCGTATTGAATCTGAGCAGCTTCTAAATGCTGCAAAGTCCACATCCGATGAACTAGTAACAGAAGCAAAGGCCAATGTTGCAAACATCACCCGTGAGTTTGAGTCACAGCGCGTTGTAATGGAACGTCGTGTCGAAGAGTTACGTGCATACGAGCGCGAATACCGTGGCCGTCTACGTAGCTACCTAGAGGGACAGCTTCGTGAGCTTGAATCCAAGAACATCAGTGGTGACCGTCAGGTAACTGAAGATTAAGAATTAGTAATAAAAATAGGCCTGGGAAATCCCAGGCCTATTTTTTGTTTCTACGCTTTTGCGATCAACACCTTTAACTCGAGTTCATCATCGCTTGCAGTTGGATTGGAAACTGATCCTTGGGTCCAAGTTGTTGCCAGCACTTCACTGGCAACCAAGTCAGCATGTGCAATGAGTGCTGAAATCGTTGCTTCGTTTCCAGATTCCCAAGTAACCGCGATTCGATCACTGATGTCTAAGCCAGAGGTCTTTCGAGCATCTTGAATCAGGCGAGTCACATCTCTTGCAATGCCTTGGCCAATTAGTTCTGGTGTCAGCGCTAAGTCAAGCGCTAGCGATTCACCGGAATCACTGGCCACGGTCCAGCCTTCTCTTGGCACTTCAGTTACCACAACATCATCTGGGCCAATTTCGTAATCCACTCCGGAAGCTGTAACTGTTGCGGAACCAGATCGCAAAGCATCAACTAAAGCGTTGGCATCGGCAGCTGCTACTGCGGCTGCAATCTCTGGTGTGCTCTTGCCAAATCGTGCACCAAGCGTCTTGAAATTGGCTTTCAGGCTGACATCAACTAGTTCGCCAGTTCCGGACAAACTTTCCAGACTCAAAACGTTTACTTCATCTCTAATCTGAGCCTGCAGACCTTCTGGTAAGGCATCCCAACCAGGAGCCGCAACCAGAGCTCGTTGTAGTGGTTGACGTGTTTTTACACCTGATGCTGCGCGAGCAGATCTACCTAGCTCGACTAGACGACGGGTTAAATCAACCTGATCTCGTAAGGTGTCACTGATTTGGTCATCTGACCACTTTGGCCAAGTGCTTAAGTGCACAGATTCAGTATCAGTTGTTGTGTACAAGT
>JBDLQS010000039.1:0-2585 GCA_039800445.1 Actinomycetota bacterium | reverse complement strand
ACACCTTCGCGAGTGCCAGAAATGTATCCTGTCAACGCTTTTACATATGCTGGTCGGCCTAATAGAAAGGCGCCATATTCACTCATGATAAGTCCGTCGCTATCCACATCACGGGCTGCCAAGATCAAACGGGTACTCGCGCGGGCAACTAAATATGAACCTTGAGTAAATGGCCGCAACGTAGCAAGTTCAGCATGTGCGATCGCCGCTACCAGGATTGATGGCGCTTTGGATTCGATCACTAAATCAACGAGCTGACTCATACGTTCTTGCAAAACTTCATGTGGTGGCAAACTACCTAATCGAAGTGGGTCATTCACTTCATTAGTTGTTCGCGGTCTGCCACGATCTTCATCCGTAGAAACAAAAGTGTGCAGTCTTGCCAAAACCTTTAGCGGTTCGGACCTAAACGCTAAACGTTGTAAGTCGGCTTCGGCGGTGACTAATAGCCCTTGGTCGGATAGTGAACCCATCGGCGAAACTTCAGGTTCCATAGTTGGATCTTTAGGCATTTGCGCGCCATCAAGAGCAGCCGTTGCAAACCCAGCAATTCTTCGAGTGTAAGGAATTAGTGAATCTTTGTGACGACGAACTGTTCGATTCCACATCAACTCGTCAATTGCTTTTAAGGTAGTTTCGCAATCGCTGGCAACACCAGGAATTGTTAGGAGGTTACTTAGTGGATCAACTTTAGATTGCGACGACACTTTTGTTACTTGGAGCCTGGTCGAATACTCGAAATTGTTTGAACCGTATTTGAAACTGATTTAGCAGTTTTCGTACCAAATGTAATCTTTGAGGCTTGTCGCATCGCAAACAAACCAAGAATAACTCCACCAAGAGTTAAGCCGCCAACAACGAAAAGGAAGCTGACCCAAAGTTCAAATCCAAGTGTGTTTATGTAATAAGCCGCTGCAATAAAAACAAAAACGAGTGCGAGATTCAACATTGCGATCGCAGTTATGAATAAGCCGGAAGACTTTGCGATTCGACCAACAGACTCTCTCGCTTCTGCGCGGGCAAGCTCAATGTGGCTATCCACAAGCGAAGTTAGATCGTCTTTAACTGAATTGATCATAGATACAAAGTTCGCATCTTTTTCTGAGCTCATTTTTCCTCCGTTACCAACTCTACTTGGGAAACAAGTTAGGTTCGAAACTTACTTATTGTGTAATAAGTGGACGCTTTTCCTGATCTGCAAGGCGATCACGGCAAGAACTGCAGCGATGACACTGGCCATAAGAACTGATAGGCGTGCCAAGGAATCAAGCTCTGCATCACCTATAAATGCAAGTTTGGTAATAAGTAAAGAGACTGTAAATCCAACACCAGCGAGCAATCCGATTGCCAGCACATCGCCCCAGTAAAGTGAGCTACTTAATTCAGCCTTTGTGAATCGTGCCGCTAGCCAGGCAAAGCCCAAGATTCCAATTGGTTTGCCAACAACTAGACCTAGCATTACGCCAACGGATACTGGGGAGGAAAAAGTCTGCGCAACCGAAATTCCAACAATGGAAATTCCGGCAGCAAAGAATGCGAACACTGGAACACACAGTCCTGCAGACCATGGATGGAACTTGTCGAGTGCGCTTTCTAGTGGAGATTCAGTTTCTCCGTCTTTAGTTTTAATTCGCATTGCCAGTCCAAGTGCGACACCAGCAATCGTCGCATGCACTCCACTTTCATGAAGCAAAATCCATGTTGCAATTCCGAGTGGCAGATATAGCGCAGGACTTCGCACGCCCTTGCGCTGGAGAGTTGCGAAAACTATTATGCAGGCAGCTGAAGCCAATAGGTATGTGAGTGCGATGGAGGACGAATAGAAAATTGCAATCACCATAATTGCGCCAAGATCATCCACTACTGCAAGTGATAGTAGAAATGCTCGGAGCTCAATCGGCAAACGACGACCCGCGATTCCTAAAACCGCTAATGCAAATGCGATATCGGTTGCCATCGGAATTCCCCAGCCTTTGGCACTAGGCGTTCCTGCATTGATTGCAAAGAAAATTACCGCGGGCACGATCATGCCACCAAGAGCAGCAGCGATTGGAACTGCGGCATTTGCTCGATTACTTAGTGATCCTGAGACTAATTCGTACTTAAGTTCCATGCCAGCAACAAAAAAGAAAATTGCTAGCAAGCCATCTGCGGCCCAGGTGGAAATCTTAAGGTCAAGATTAAGAGCTTCGGGACCAATTACGGTGTTTGAAAGTGAAAAGTACCATTCTGACCAAGGTGAGTTTGCAAGTATCATCGCGGCCGTTGCTGCTACTAGGAGCAATGCGCCACTGTAAGTCTCGTTATGCAGTAACTTGCGAATTCGAGATCGAGATTTTGGGGTCAGGTCATCAAATGATTGAATCGCTTGTTCCATGGATACTAGTCTACGTTGTGTTTAGTGCTGCAAATTAGTCATCATCAGATGACGAGTTACTCAAACCATCACTAATCAAATTCATAATTGTTGGATCGGCAAGCGTTGTAACGTCACCCAAAGTTCGGTTTTCAGCGACATCTCGAAGGAGCCGGCGCATGATTTTGCCAGATCGAGTCTTTGGCAATTCGGCGACGATCAAAATCTG
>JBDLQS010000038.1:0-3654 GCA_039800445.1 Actinomycetota bacterium | reverse complement strand
TATCTCTTAATAGTTTTTTCAGTAACTTTCTTGGGATCAATTTTTCCGTCTGCAACTTGCTGTGCAATAGCGGAAACTGCATCAACAATCTCAGCTCGTCCTCCGTAGTTAACGCACATAGTCACAGTTAGCTTTGAATTCTTAGCAGTTAACTTCTCGCAGGCTTCTAATTCTTCAATAACTGATCGCCAAAGCTTTGGCCGTCTACCGGCCCAACGGATTCGCACTCCCATGTCATTCATTTCGTCCCGGCGTCTGCGAATTACGTCGCGATTGAAGTTCATGAGGAATCGAACTTCTTCTGGTGACCGTCGCCAATTCTCGGTTGAAAAGGCATACGCAGACAACCAGTTAACGCCAAGTTCCAATGAGCCATAAATACAGTCCATCAAACTTGCTTCGCCAGCTTCATGTCCAGCAGTTCGAGGCAGTCCACGTTCTTTAGCCCACCTACCATTGCCATCCATCACGACTGCAATGTGATTAGGAACTAAATCGGATTGAATCTTTGGTGGCTTGACCCCGGAAGAATGTGGCGGTGGGTTAAGCAACATGGTTTAAGTCTTTCATAATCAGGTGGCTTGCCGATCTACTAGCGGCAATGATCTGAGTCCTCGCTCTAAATGCCACTGCACATACGCCGCTACGATGCCCGAAACTTCATTGCGATCTTTACCAGCAGCAGCATCAGCTGCTTCCCAATCCCCTGTCATTAGCGCTTGCATTAACTCAAATGACTCTGGCCGAGGAGCGACACTGCCTGGAACTCGATGCTCTACACATAACGCGCCACCGGTTGACACATGGAAGAAGGGTTGGGTTCCGGCGACGCCACAAATCACACATGCGTTAAGTGTTGGCGAATATCCAGCCATGGAAAGTGATCGCAGTAAATAGGCATCCAGAACCAGGCTAGACGCATGTTCGCCACTAACTAAAGTTCGAAGCGCCCCGACTAGCAATAAGTATTGTGACTCTGCCGAAATCGATTCTTCTGATGTCAGTCGATCAGCTGTCTCTAACATGGTTTGGCCTGCAGTCCATAGCGAATAATCCAAAGCCAAGTCTTGTCCGTAAGCATTTAGCGACTCGGCTTGCGTAATGATATCGAGGCTCTTACCTTCGAAAACCAATAAGTCAACGCGGCTAAATGGTTCCAAGCGAGCGCCAAACTTACTTTTTGTTCGTCGCACTCCTTTAGCAACAGCTCGAATCTTTCCTCGTTCACGGGTCAAAAGTGTGATGATTCGATCAGCTTCGCCTAATTTATGTGTCCGCAAAACGATTGCTTCGGCGCGATAACTAGGCATAGGTCTATGGTGTCACGCCCAAAGGTCAAGTGTTGGTCAGGTAACCTCTTTTTATGACTACTCCACCAAATGAACCAATTCGGATAACAGGATTCGATAAAGCATCTATCAAATGGGTCTTTCGGACTTTAATCCTTTTTATTTCAGCAGCGATGCTTGGACTTTGGATTTTTCAAAAGAATGTGAGTTTCATACTTCTTCTCCTGCTTGCACTCCTATTTGCAATTGCAATGGAGCCTGCCGTTTCCGCATTGGCTGACAAAGGCTGGCGCCGGGGTTCAGCCACAGGTGTGGTCATGTTGGGCGTAACGGTCGTAGCCGGAGCGCTTATCGCCTTGTTTGGCGGTATTTTGTTTTCGCAGGCCGCATCCTTGATTTCAGATTTGCCAGCGTTGGTCACGGACTTAACTGCCTGGCTGAACACAACCTTTGACCAAAATTTTGATCCAGAAGCCCTAATTACTCAACTAAACATTCAGCCAGCACAGATCGCAGAATGGGCAAGCAACTTCGCAGGCGGATTTGTTGGAATTGTTTCAGGAATCGTAGGTGGGTTATTTCAACTCCTTACGCTTGCTCTTTTTTCTTTCTACTTAGCAGCAGATGCGCCAAGACTTCGCAAGACTCTTGGCGCAATGATGAATCCATCTGCCCAGAAAGTTGTTGTTACAACTTGGGACATCACAGTGAAGAAAACTGGTGGGTTTGTAATTTCTAAGTTGCTACTTGCTCTTGCATCAGCAGCCGCGCACTCTTTATTCTTTGCTGCAATCGGTTTGCCATATTGGTTGCCGATGGGTTTGATTACTGGCATTACTAGTCAATTCATTCCAACTATTGGTACCTACATCGGAATCCTGATTCCAGTGCTCTTTGCAGTATTTGATAATCCAATGGATGCGCTATTTATCATTATCTTCGCTTCGGTTTATCAGCAGATTGAGAACTACCTGTTATCTCCACGACTAAGTCGAATCACGATGGATATCCATCCAGCTATTGCATTTGGATCTGTAATTGTCTTTGCCAATTTATTTGGTGCGGTTGGAGCTATCGTCTCAGTCCCGGTTGCCGCAGCTTTAGTTGCTTTGCTTGATACGTATGGCAAACGCTACGAGTTAATCCCAGAACTTGCAGAGATTGAACGTAGTCAAGGAAAGAAGAGTTAAAAACCTAATCTAGATAATTGCTTAGGATCGCGTTGCCAGTCCTTGGCAATCTTGACTCGAATATCAAGATAAACCGGAACTCCAAGCATCTTGCTAATTGCAATTCGAGCTTCGGTTCCAACTTCCTTTAGGCGACTGCCACCCTTGCCAATCACAATATGTTTCTGGCTCTCGCGCTCGACGTAAATCAGAGCGAAGATATCCATCAATGGCTTATCTTCAGGGCGATCTGCCCGCATCGCCATCTCATCAATAACTACTGCGATCGAGTGTGGCAACTCATCGTGCACTCCCTCAAGTGCAGACTCTCGAATCAATTCAGCAATCATGATTAGTTCTGGCTCATCTGTGAGCTCGCCGTCAGGGTAAAGGATCTGACCTTCTGGCAACATTCCCATAAGCAAGTCACTGAGTAGATCCACTTGATTGTCAGCAACTGCCGAAACGGGCACAAGCTCAGCCCAATCGATACCAATTTCTTGCCCCAGTTTTTGCACTGCCAGTAGCTGTTCGCCAACTGCTTGCTTGTCAGTCGTATCAATCTTTGTTACTACGGCAACCTTCTTAACCCGAGGTATCGCAGCAATTTGCTCTGCAATAAATCGATCACCAGGTCCAATTGCCTCATTGGCTGGAAAACACATAACAACTACATCAACTTCAGACCAAGTATCTGCTACCAACGCATTGAGTCTTTCGCCCAGCAAGGTTTTTGGTTTATGGACACCAGGAGTGTCGATCAAGATCAATTGTCCCTCTGGCTTAGTGACTATCCCTCGAATCGTGTGCCGTGTGGTTTGTGGGCGATCTGAAGTTATCGCAACTTTTTGCCCTACTAAGGCATTAGTTAAAGTCGACTTTCCAACATTTGGACGCCCCACAATGCAAGCAAAACCACTACGCATTTGAAGTCTCCAGATTTGAATTAGTTGGGGTACGTGATTCAACGATACCCAGTAAAGCCAAGGCCCCAATGATTACGGCACAGCCGATCCAGCCCCGAAGATTCATGGCTTCACCCAAGATGAAAACGCCCATCAAAGTTGCAAGTACTGGTTCAGCCAATGTCAGGGTTGAAACAGTTCCAGGACTTAAATGAGTTAAGCCGTTTCCAAACAAAATGTATCCAAGAGCTGTTGTTGCCAGCCCAATGTAGAGCACAAATCCAACTAATA
>JBDLQS010000037.1:0-3266 GCA_039800445.1 Actinomycetota bacterium | reverse complement strand
GTAGCAAATGCCGCAAACACCAGTGGCGAACAAGAAGCAATGAAGATCGCTTTCCGCACCGGTGGTGTGGCAGGCATGTTCACCGTCGGTCTTGGTTTGTTTGGTGCTGCAATCGTAGTTTTGGTTTACCAAGGTGAGGCCCCGAAGGTTCTCGAAGGCTTTGGCTTTGGCGCAGCACTTCTTGCGATGTTCATGCGCGTTGGTGGCGGTATCTTTACCAAGGCTGCTGACGTCGGTGCTGACTTGGTAGGAAAAGTTGAACAGGGTATTCCAGAAGATGACCCACGCAACGCTGCAACAATCGCAGACAACGTTGGCGACAACGTAGGTGACTGCGCAGGTATGGCTGCAGATCTCTTCGAGTCATATGCTGTAACACTTGTTGCTGCTTTGATTCTTGGTAAAGCTGCCTTTGGTGAAATCGGTTTGGTTTTCCCACTGGTTGTTCCGGCGATCGGTGTTATCACCGCAGTCGTAGGTATCTTCGCAGTTACACCTCGCGCTGGCGATCGTTCCGGAATGAGCGCGATCAATCGTGGCTTCTTCTTATCCGCGATAATCAGCGCAGTGCTAGTAGCGCTTGCTGCCTACCAATTCTTGCCAGCAACACTTGGCGAACTTCAAGCAGTTTCCGATCCAACCTTTGGTTTGGCTGAAGGTGTTGTCGTTAATCCACGACACATGGCAATTGGAGCGGTACTTATCGGTATCGTTTTGGCCGCTGCAATCCAGCAATTAACTGGGTATTTCACCGAAACCAACCGCAAGCCAGTTGATGACGTATCTAAGTCATCGCTAACTGGTCCAGCAACTGTAATTCTTGCTGGTGTTTCACTTGGTTTGGAATCAGCTGTTTACTCCGCACTGTTAATTGGTGCAGCGCTTTACGGTGCTTACCTACTTGGTGGTGCATCAGTAATTCTTGGCTTGTTCGCAATCGCATTGGCCGGTACTGGTTTGCTAACAACTGTTGGTGTCATCGTTTCGATGGATACCTTCGGCCCAGTCTCTGACAACGCACAAGGTATTGCTGAAATGTCTGGCGACGTTCATGGTGAGGGCGCACAGGTTCTAACAAACCTTGACGCAGTTGGTAATACAACTAAGGCCATCACCAAGGGCATTGCAATCGCAACTGCAGTCTTTGCTGCAACTGCGTTGTTCGGTGCATTCCGCGACACAGTTACAAACGCTGCAAAGAGCTTCACAACAAGTGACTTGCAGTACACCGGAACACTTGACATCTCGAACCCAGCAAACCTATTTGGTTTGTTGATTGGTTCTGCAGTTGTCTTCATGTTCAGTGGACTTGCTATCAACGCAGTATCCCGCGCAGCTGGATCGGTGATCTTCGAAGTTCGCCGCCAGTTCCGCGAGAAGCCAGGAATCATGGCTGGAACTGAACTTCCGGACTACAGCCGCGTTGTTGACATCGTGACCAAGGATTCCTTGCGCGAACTAACAACACCAGGACTGCTTGCAATCTTGACTCCAATTGCAGTTGGTTTCGGATTAGGAATTGGCGCCCTTGGTTCCTTCCTAGCCGGCACAATCGCAACTGGAACTTTGATGGCAGTGTTCCTATCCAATTCAGGTGGCGCTTGGGATAACGCGAAGAAGTTCGTTGAAGACGGACACTTCGGTGGCAAGGGGTCTGAAGCTCACGCTGCAACCGTTATCGGTGACACTGTTGGCGATCCATTCAAGGACACTGCAGGCCCTGCTATCAACCCACTGCTTAAGGTTATGAACCTTGTTGCATTGTTGATCGCACCTGCGGTTGTTGCAATGACACTTGAAGATAAGGATGCACTGCGCATTGGTTTGGCACTAGCCGCCACTGCCGTAGTAGTCGTCTCAATCATCATTTCTAAGCGTCGACCAATTGCGGTTGGCGAAGAGGCAATGGCCAGCTAACGGCAAAATCACTAAAAGAACCCCAGCCTCGTGGTTGGGGTTCTTTTTTGTCCAAATTCCCCTGCAACCAAAGGGATTAACCGCTAATCCACAGGGGGCTGCGACTCGCGGAACAGACTCGCCAGTTTGACAATGCCCCTAGGCGATAAGGCACACTCTCGGGGATAGCGCTTTTGACTCTATATATAGAGTCTTTTGCATTTGCCGAAGGGAATCCTTTTGTCGACAACACGCCGTTTGGTTATCGTCGAATCTCCAGCCAAGGCCAAAACCATTCAAAAATACCTTGGCCCAGGTTACGAAGTGACTGCATCTGTTGGTCACGTTCGCGACCTCCCTGAGCGCGCTGTCGATGTTCCGGCTGAAATCAAGAAGCAGCCTTGGGGCCGCATGGCTATCGATGTTGAGGATGACTTCACTCCTTACTACGTAGTTAGCTCCAAAAAGAAGGACAAAGTAACCGAGCTAAAGCGAATGCTTGCTGATGCTGATGAATTATTGCTCGCAACTGACGAGGACCGTGAAGGTGAAGCAATTGCTTGGCACCTGATGGAAATTCTGCGACCAAAAGTTCCAGTGCGCCGCATGGTATTCCATGAAATTACGCCAGAGGCTATTCGGCATGCTGCCGAATCAACGCGTGATCTTGATATGCAACTTGTTGATGCCCAGGAAACTCGCCGTCTCATCGACCGTCTGTATGGCTTTGAAGTTTCACCAGTTCTTTGGCGCAAGGTTCAAGCTGGTCTTTCTGCTGGCCGCGTGCAATCCGTTGCAACTCGACTAATCGTTGAAAAAGAACGGGAGCGTATTGCTTACAAGCGGGCTTCGTATTGGGACATCGAAGGAACTTTTGATCCACAATCATTCAGCGCAAACTTAGTTGCAGTTGATGGCAAGAAGATTGCCCAAGGAAAAGACTTTGATTCACTTGCTCAACTTAAAGACGCCAGCATCGTTCATCTTGATGAAGATGTCGCAAAGAGTTTGTGCACGTCACTAAGTGGTGCAAAGTTTGAAGTTCGCTCTGTTGATGATCGTCCATACTCAAGTAAGCCAAAAGCACCTTTCATGACTTCAACAATGCAACAAGCTGCATCTGGTCGTTTGAAGTGGGGAGCACAACGCACTATGCGTGTTGCACAAGCTCTGTATGAACGCGGTTACATCACTTACATGCGTACTGACTCAACAACACTTTCTGACACTGCGTTGAATGCAGCGCGCAAGCAAGCCGCCGAACTTTACGGTAGCGATCACGTTTCCGAAGCGCCACGTCGTTACGATCGCAAAGTCAAGAACGCGCAAGAAGCGCACGAAGCAATTCGTCCAGCTGGTGATGTCTTCCG
>JBDLQS010000036.1:0-4188 GCA_039800445.1 Actinomycetota bacterium | reverse complement strand
AAACTACGATTGCAGCACCAAACAAACCAAGACCGACGGTGAACATGCCTGCCACACCACCGGTGCGGAAAGCGATCTTCATTGCTTCTTGTTCGCCACTGGTGTTTGCGGCATTTGCTACGCGAACGTTGCCGCGAACTGCAAGCCACATACCCATGTAGCCCGTGATACCGGAAAATACTGCGCCGACCAAGAAGAACAGCGAACGACCAATGCGCTCATTCTGAGTTTCTGCCGGAAGTAGGAACAACAAGAAGAAAACCAAAACCGCAAAAATCGCAAGAGTGCGGAACTGGCGGTTTAGATATGCCGAGGCGCCTTCCTGGATTGCCAATGCAATCTTCTTCATGCTGTCAGTGCCTTCGTCGGCTGCCAGAACTTGGCGTACCAAGACTGCCGCTACACCAAGTGCAGCTAATGAAATCAGGGCGACGATGACCACCGTTGTGTAATTCGATCCAGTCAGGGCTACTTCCTGGCTGGCGACATGTGCAAATGCAGACATGGTTCTCCTTGTTGGGGGTTCTCTTGGAAAATCTTATGAGATCAAGGGGATTTGGCTGGTACTAGGTCGGCTAAATAGGGAAATTAGTTCTAGCCACTAAATTAAGGGCTAATTGGCACCCAATGAAACAAAGAGTTCTCGGGCAGCAACGTCATCCCAGATGACCGAGGATCCGGCTGCCGTATTGGCATCGGTCTGGGAAACCGGCACGGTGGTCAGCGTTCCATTGCCATTGGATAGCCCGCGCATTGCTTTGGCGAGGTTTCCTATATCGACTACTGAATCACCTTCACCAACATTTACAGATGCAGTTCCAGCGTCTACCAGTCTCCACATGCTGATCGGATTTAGCAAAACAGCTGGGGTGGCAACCTTCTTCATAACTGAACTTAGGAACTGTTGCTGTCGCTCGATTCGTCCCAAGTCACCTTTTGGATCGGCATAACGCATTCGAACATATGCCAATGCATTCTTTCCATCAAGCTCTTGGCAACCAGCCAACAGATTCAATCCGGAGTTTTCGTCAGTAACGTCGGCTGGCACACACATATTCACTCCACCCACTGCATCAGTGATGTCACGAATTCCTTTGAAGCCAATTTCCATATAGTGATCAATTTTTAATCCGGTGTTGCGTTCTACAGTCTCAACTAATAGAGGTGCGCCACCTTGACCATAAGCAGTATTGATTTTGTTTCTGCGATCTTCAATTGATAGTCCATCAAGCCCAATGTGGGCAGGGATAGTCACGTAGGAATCTCGCGGCAGACTTACGAGAGTTGGTTGACCGTTGTCATCAATATGAATAATCATTAAAGTGTCAGTTCGTTGTGCGCCTTCATCTTTTCCAGTGCGCAACTCTTTACGTTCTGCTTTGGTTAAACCCTCGCGGCTATCGGATCCAACAAGTAGCCAGTTAGTTCCAGCGGTATCAGCAATAGTTACATTTGCAGATGCGGGGATTTTCTCTAGTGAGCTTGTTGCATGAATTCCAAGAATCAAATAGAAACCTAGATATGCCAAAACTAAGTTTCTGATGTACCTAACTGGCCGTGGAAATCTTGACTTGCTTTTTCTAAGTGACAACTTAGGCAACCTAAATGCTCGGGTCTTTGGATTAGCATCAACTTGGGATGATAGAGATTCAGACTGTGGCTTATCGGCAACAATGCTCGGCTGGACTTGAGTGTTGCCTTTTTCACCAGTTCGAAAAGTAGTAACTGAAAAAACTGGCTGTTCATCAACACGATTAGCTTCTGGCGCACCGATGACTTTGCCATCAGAATCTCTGCGATAAACCGTTGATTCCACCTTGTTATTCTCACTTAATAAACAAGGAACGATTGCGTCTGGCGCGCCAAATTCACTTGTTCGTTGAAGGCAGAAAGTTGCATAAAGAAAGTCCAGGCGTCACCGACGGGGGATGCAGTAACGCCTGAACTGCCTTAAAACTATGAAAAAATCGAATTTCTCGCGCGTTAAAACCCTCGTTTAAAGGAAATCTTGACTGAACCTTTAACTTTTGAAAATTGGCCTTGAAAAACCGCGTAATCTTGAGTTTCTATGAAAAATTCATTCGCATACTTAGGCCCGAAAGGCACCTTTACCGAGGCTGCTTTTTTACAGATGCCAATTGCTCAAGGGGCAGATCTGATTCCTGCTGAATCAGTTCGCGAGGCATTAACCCTGGTGCGAGCTGGAAAAGTATTTGGGGCATTGGTTCCAATTGAGAACTCTGTCGAGGGCTCAGTTGCGACAACTTTGGATGAGCTTGGACATGGCGAATCACTTGAAATTATCGATGAGATTGCCATCCCTGTTGATTTTGCTCTGCTGGCAAAGCCTGGTGTTTCGATTTCAGATATCAAGAGAATTGCAACTCACCCGCATGCGCATGCGCAATGTGTTGATTGGCTTGCGAAAAATACTCCAGGTGTACACGTACTTCCTGCAATGTCGACGGCAGCTGCCGCTCAAGAACTTTCCGAGGGCGCTAACTACGACGCAGCAATTTGTTCAGTTGCCGCAGCTAAGCACTACGGTCTAGAAATTCTGGCGCAAGGCATTGGAGATAGTGATTCGGCCTGGACGCGATTTGTCTTAGTAAGTAAGCCGGGACATGCGCAACCCGCAACTGGCAATGACAAAACGACATTGTCTTTATTCATGCATCGCAACCAACCTGGTGCACTCTTAAATATCTTGACAGAGTTTGCAGTTCGTGGTGTTGACTTATCGCGCCTGGAATCCAGGCCAACAAAACAACAGTTGGGTGATTACTTCTTCTCAATAGATTGTGTTGGACATATTGACGATGTGAATCTTGGCGATGCCCTAATTGAACTAAGAAGAATTTGTGCTGATGTTAAGTTCTTGGGTTCATACCCAAGACATGACAATGCAAGTGCCGATGGTGAAGTCGTTGACATTGCTATATCAAATGTTGATCCACAAACTTGGTTAGAAAACTTGCGAAAGCGAAATGATTAGCCCGCAATAATTCGATCAATAAACACTGCAACGCCATGTTCATCGTTTGAAGGCAAGAATTCGCTTGCTGCCTCTTTGACCCAATCGTGGGCATTGTCGACAGCTGCGCCACGTCCAGCCCAAGCAATCATTGGTACATCGTTTGGCATATCACCAACTGCTGCAATGTCAGCGGCAGTCATGCTTTTACTTGAGGCGTACTTCTCTAATCCGGAACCCTTGTTAACACCTAGCGCGCTCATTTCAATCATGAGGTCTAAGAAGTTTGAGTGCGTAACATCAACAATTCCAGCCAAGGCAGCTTGCGCTTCGATTAAGAACTGGTCGGCATTTTGCTGAATGCGATCACTTGGACGAGCAAGTAACTTGATTACGATTTCGGTACCAAACATGGTTTCAACATCAGTTGCTGGCGGTGTCGTCTTAACTTCCCAACGTGGTCGGTACTTGTCGTCAACCAAAAAAGAAACGTCGTGGCGATCTAGTTCGACTGCAAAAGAAATGTCCGGATCTAGCTCTTGCAAGATTCGGGCTGCTTTCAGTCCTTCATCACTTGCCATTAAGTCGGCATAGATAGTTTCCTGCGTCTTTAGGTCCATCAGCAATGCGCCATTGCAAACCAGAGCCAGGCCTTCATGGCCCGTCATGTCCGGAATCTGCCGCATCCAGCGGGATGGCCGGCCCGTTACGAACATAGTTTCCAGGCCACTGGCATGGGCTCGAGCAATAGCAGCAACGTTTTCTGGGGAAACTGTGCCACCTGTTTGCAGGAAGGTGCCGTCTAGATCGCTGGCAATTAACCGCGTCACAATCGTTACCAACTTCCCTGATATTTGACCTAGTCAGATGGGCCCAAAACTCGCTAGAGTTTTCAACTACCCGTACCCCAACCCTACGGGCTTTTCATAAAGGAGCATCATGGCCAAGATCAGCGACGAAGTTCGCACCCACAAATACACCTTGACCGAAGACGAGATGCCTACCCAGTGGTACAACATCGTTCCGGATCTGCCAGCGCCACCACCGCCGGCACTACATCCAGGAACTCACCAACCAGCTGGGCCAGAAGATTTCGCGCCGCTATTCCCAATGGAATTGATCATGCAAGAAGTCAGCCAGGAGCGATACATCGATATCCCCGGCGGCGTTCTAGATGTTTATCGTCAATGGCGTCCAAGCCCGCTGTTCCGCGC
>JBDLQS010000035.1:0-5777 GCA_039800445.1 Actinomycetota bacterium | reverse complement strand
GCTACTTGAGCTCGCGAGAACCAGTCAGCCCATTCTCTTGGTAGACACGGAACTGTTTCACCCGCATCAATTACTCGCGAAAGCATGTCAATTGGTGATTCGTTAAACCTAAAGTTATTTGAAGCGCCAACAATTTCGCCACCAGAAACAAGGTAGACGCCATCACGAGTAAGTCCGGTCAGGAGTAAATTCTGCGGATCAACTTCGCGGATGTACCAAAGGCAAGTTACTAATAGACCGTCACCCATACGGCTCGCTAATTCCATGAGCGATCCGTTGCCTTGATCATCAACTAGTGAGATGTTGTCGGTCAGGGGAGTGAATGGCAATTTAGCTTCGAGTGCTGCATGTCTACTACTTCCTAAACCAGTTAGCACTCCACCTGTAATGATTTCGGATCGGCCAATCTTTAATCCGGTATCGAAAGCACTACCTAAGGCAGATGATCCCAAATTAACTACATGGTCAAAAGTTTCTATTCCTTGCAAGCTTGGGTCAGTTGCAAGAGTTAACTTTCGATCAGAAAGTTTCTCACCTACCCTCGTGCCACCTTTTGTATTGGAAAAAGCGCTACGGCCTTCAGCGGCGTCTCTGGCGGCCGAACTCCAAAGCATATAAATCAAGAGATCGGAAACGGCACTGGGTGAGAGGGTCACTCGATGGCGACCTGGATCAGTATCAATTTGATTCAACTGAATTTCTAGTTTTTGAGAAACATCTACTAGATGATCTTGAACGCTCACTTGATTAAGAGAAGTTCCACCTTGACCGGACCAGGCAGATCGCTTTCGATCAGAACTCTTGGCACAAAGTTCAAAGCGACTAGTTCGCTCCGAGTAACGCATGCGTGTCCCACTTGATGTACCTACGTAAGTCGTATCTAGAGATTGTTCGGCGTATCCAAAGAACTCTTGATCTCGATGAACGAACACGTCAGAGAGTCCCGAGGAAATGTGAGAGATCTCAGATACATCTAGAACTAACGCTGACTCAGAAAAATCTGCATGGTTTGGCCCTTGCACCAAATCCATGGCATCAACGGCAGGTCCGGCTGAGATTGCAGAGGCTTTGCTTGCCTCAACCAAGGCTTCGACATCAGCGCGGCTCCGGATTTGCCCACTGGACATGCCAGTTGCAACTCCACCAGCGACTGAAACAAATGCCGAAATGGAGAGAGTTTGGTCAACTGAATCGCCATTGGTAGTCAAGGCCGAATTGGCCCAGCGCAAATTATTGGTGGCACTGTTTCCACCAATGACTACGCCGCCATCTTTACCAAGCAGTTCGAGTGCTATTTCAACAGCATCCGGCAACGATATCTCGCTCACTTGGCACTCTCATCCCTGGTATTAAGAACGTTAACTTTTGTGAAGGTAGCACTTGGACAACCGTGACTAACTGGAGCAACTTGGCCAGGCTGACCTTTACCGCAATTGAGTGCACCACCAAGCAAGTAAGTACCTCGACCACCTAGCTGACGCATGGAAGCCCAGAAATCTGGTGTCTTTGATTGATAGGCCACATCTTTGAGTTGTCCGACAATTTCGCCATTCTTGATTTCATGAAAGCGCTGGCCGGTGAATTGAAAGTTAAACCTCTGCATGTCGATAGACCACGACTTGTCACCAACTATGTAAATTCCGGACTCTACGTTCGCAATCAAATCTTTAGTCGATAAATCTTCACTTCCAGGCATGAGCGAAACATTTGGCATACGTTGAATCGGAGAATGTAGAGCAGAGTCAGCAAAGGCGCACCCGTTAGATCTATCCATGCCAACCTTGCTAGCAATTGACCGGTCGGTTTGGTAGCCAACCAGGATTCCATCCTTGATCAAATCCCACTCTTGGGCGGCCACGCCTTCATCGTCATAGCCAACCGTTGAAAGTCCATGATCTGAAGTCCGATCACCTTTGACATTCATAATGGGGGAGCCATACTTAAAGCTGCCCAACTTATCAATGGTGGCAAAAGAAGTTCCAGCGTAGTTTGCTTCGTAACCTAAAGCTCGATCAAGCTCTGTGGCATGGCCAATTGACTCATGAATCGTTAACCACAAGTTTGTTGGGTCAATTACTAAATCCCAAGCGCCTGGTTTAACCGAGGGTGATTTAACTTTTTCATCCAAATACTCTGGAATGCGTTCAATCTCTGCTTCCCAATCCCAGCCAGTTCCAGTTAAGTATTCCCAACCTCGGCCAGCTGGTGGAGCACAAGTTCGCATATCTTCAAAACCAGAATCGCTTACATGAATTGCGGTCAAAGCTGCAGAAATTCGATCTCGTTGCTGAGAGATCTCGTTTCCAATCAAATCGGCATAGAAAGTTTCGTCACGACCCATACCAATGTTGCTTTCAATGTGGCTAACTATTGAGGATCCAGAAACCTTTCGATTCCAGTTCTGCAGAAAATCAATAATCTCTGAATCAGATTTGCTGAACGCATCTATCTCGATCGGTAAAGTCCAAGATTTCTTTCCATGTACTGGTTCATTAGCTAAAATAACCTCATCGGCGGCCACCTTTGAGCTGATCTTGGCTAACGCAATAGCCCGCATAGCCGTATCAACTGCGCCTTGAACTGTGAGCTCAGTAGTTGCTGCAAAGCCCCAAGCGCCAGAGTGAACCACTCGAACGCTGAGTGCGACGCTGGACTCGGATCCAATGTTTTCCACGTCGCCATCACGCATCGAGACGCCGCGCATATCGTGTTTGGCAAGGCGAAAGTGGGCCACTGTTGCACCAGAACTAGAGGCAGCTTCTAGTGCAGCCGAAGCCAATGATTCTGCAGGTGGCGTATTAGGAATTTGGATCATTTATGCAGTCTTTCTAGGTTCCTCAACCCTAGCCATAGAAGACGATGTCACACGGTAGCCTTAAGTCATGTCAAGAGTTGTGTTGGTAACTGGCGGAAATCGCGGCATTGGCCTTTCCATTGCGCGCAAATTTGAGGCTTTGGGGGATGTTGTTGTTGTAACAAGCCGCAGTGGTGATCCTATAGCTGGACTAAATGTTGTTCAGTGCGATGTGACCAGCACTGAGAGCATCGAAGCGGCCTTCACAACCATTGAGGAAAAGTTTGGTCCGGTAGAAGTTGCTATAGCAAATGCCGGAATCACCAAAGACAAGTTGCTGGTGCGAATGGCCGATGAAGACATCGAAGATGTTATTAACACCAATCTATTTGGCGCAATCCGAGTAGCAAGGCGGGCGGCTCGTCAGATGACCCAGGCCCGTAACGGCCGGATCATATTCATCTCGAGTGTGGTTGCACTTATGGGTTCTGCTGGTCAAGTTAATTACGCAGCCTCAAAGTCAGGTTTGGTTGGTGCAGCTCGATCATTGGCTCGAGAGATTGGCTCACGTGGAGTCACTATTAACGTGGTAGCACCTGGCTTCATAGACACCGACATGACTGCAGTGCTCTCCGAAGAGCGCAAAACCCAGATCGTTAACAACATTCCACTTGGACGGTATGGCTCTGCTGCAGAAGTGGCAGATGCCGTTGCCTTCTTGGCATCTCAAGAGGCTACATACATAACGGGCTCTGTCATTCCCGTTGACGGCGGCTTGGGTATGGGACACTAAAACACTATGGGAATCCTCGAAGGCAAGAATTTACTGATCACTGGCGTCCTTACAGACTCATCAATTGCTTTTCACGTAGCTCGATTAGCGCAAGAACAAGGCGCAAATGTCGTGCTTACTTCCTTTGGAAGAGCTGCAGGGTTAACCAAGCGAATTGCTGGCCGGTTACCAAATGAAGTGCCGATAGTTCAGCTTGATGTAACAAGTAAAGAGGACTTAGATAACTTAGCCGCTGCCGTTTTGGAACACGTTCCGTATTTAGATGGCGTGCTGCACTCCATTGCATTTGCTCCAGAAGCAGCACTCGGTGGCAACTTCCTAAACACCGAGTGGGATGACGTCAAGGTTGCCCTAGAGATTTCAGCCTTCTCTTTGAAGTCACTGGGAATGGCCACACTTCCACTTATGCAAGAACGCGGCGGACAGCTCCTTGGACTTGATTTTGATGCAACCGTAACTTGGCCGTTCTATGACTGGATGGGTGTATCTAAAGCTGCCCTTGAATCAACTTGTCGCTACCTAGCTCGAGATCTTGGTCCAAAGAATGTTCGAGTCAATTTGATTGCTGCCGGACCGCTTTATACAACTGCCGCAAAAGGAATTCCTGGCTTTGATGAATTTGGTCCGATGTGGCAACGCCGAGCACCGATTGGTTGGGATACTTCAGATCCTGTTCCAACTGCCAAAGCCTGTATCGCAATGTTTTCAGATTGGTTCCCAGCTACAACTGGAGAAATCATCCACGTAGATGGTGGCGTTCACAGCCAAGGTGGACCGTAAGGTCTATCGCGTAGCGTCTCGGCTATCTGCTTGCTCAATCTCAGCGCGGTTAATACCCATCAAGTAAAGAATTGTGTCTAAGTATGGTGATGTTAATGCCGAATCCGCGCGATCTCTAACAAATGGTTTTGCATTAAAGGCAATGCCAAGTGCTGCAGCATTAAGCATGTCTAGATCATTGGCGCCATCACCAACTGCAATCGTTCTACTCATTGGCACACCAAATTGTTTCGCAAAATCTTGCAGCGCTTGAGCCTTTCTGCTTCGATCGACAATTTCACCATTCAACTTTCCGGTAAGCAGCCCATCCACCACGTCAAGATGGTTAGCTCGTACGTTAACGACTCCAAGCTCTGCTGCTAATGGGGTGACAATCTCAGAGAACCCACCACTGACTAGTGCGACATGGAATCCAAGTCGATGCAATGTGCGACACAATGTGGCTGCGCCTGGAGTGAACTGAATCTCGGATCTGGCTTCAGCTAACGCTGAAACTGGAAGTCCCGCCAGCAACGAAACTCGTTGTTCTAGCGATTCTGCGAAATCCAATTCACCATTCATCGCGCGGTGAGTAATATCTGAAACTTGCTTTTCAACGCCTGCAAAACGAGCCAAAATGTCGATGACCTCTTGCTTTATCAATGTGGAGTCAACATCTAGGACAACTAAATGCACACCTCTGCGATCCAGCGAAGCACGTTGTACCGCAATGTCAATCGAATTAGCGCGAGCTACATCCGCCAGGGCAGATCGCAGATTCTCTTGAGAGGCTCCAGAAATCTCAAACTCAATTGCCGTAACGGGATACTCCGCAATTTGGCGTATTCGATCAATGTTCGCGCCATGACTTGCGATAACTCCAGTTATTGCGGCAACAGCCGCAGGTGTTAAAGGATTGCCAAGCACGGTCACCAAAAGCTGTAATTCCGTAGTTGCTTGGCCTTGTTTTGATGTCGCTATTCTTACTGTCATCCCGCGCGGTTGGACAAATGACTCGACGTCTTTTTGGATCTGCTCGTTATCAATGTGAGCCTGTTTTTTAAGGGTCAGCCCCAGAACAAGTTCACCCTGTAAGACGATCTGTTGGAGTTGAGTGATTACCAACGGATAGTTGCTAAGGATTCGAGTAACCCCTGCAGTAGTACCCGATTGATCGAGACCACTAACAGTCAAAACCAAGAACTCATCCATAGGTGAATTCTAGGCACAGAAAATTTGAACTCAAAGGGCGACTACAGATTGAAGGACTGCTCTACTTTTGGTTATCAGTTTTTGGAGAATCGTAACTTTTTGCCGATCAATACTCGGGCTATGAAGTGCGCTCGCACTTCTTATTGCGCCGCTAGCAATGATGTTTACTCGGGCAGCAAGTTCCAAGGCGTCTGAACTTCGTTTTGTCAGACTTGGTGG
>JBDLQS010000034.1:0-3316 GCA_039800445.1 Actinomycetota bacterium | reverse complement strand
TTTGCAACTCGCAGCAAATATTCGTTACTACTTTTTTCAACAGTCATGTTGCTTGTTGGACCATGTCCTGGGAATACCAACGAAGAGTCCGGCAAATTCAAAACCACATCTCGCAATGAAGCATCCATGTCAGCTGGCGAACTGCCAGGTAAGTCAGTGCGACCAATTGCACCTGCAAAAAGCACGTCGCCAGTAAACACGTGATTAACGTCACCGTCGAAATCAAACAGAATTGATCCTTGCGTGTGACCAGGAGCGTGCAGCACGGTGAATTTGAGCCCGGCTAACTCCATAGACATATGATCAGTAACTTCTCTGGTGTCTTCAGGTTCAGCAAACACATCATCGCTGGCCATCATTTCCATCAGAGCATTTTTAGTCTCAACAGATACACCAGCACCTGGATCATTTAGTAAGAATCGATCCGAGCCGTGAATGTAGGCCGGAATTCCATAGCCAGTTGCCACCGGGAATATCGACCACATGTGATCTATGTGACCGTGCGTCAACATGGTGGCAATTGGCTTCAAATTGTGTTCCGAGATGATTTCCTTGATGCCTGGTGCGCTGCCTAGGCCTGGGTCGATGATTATGCATTCGGAATTGGAACTAGGCGCAATGACATAACAATTGGTTTGCCATGGGCCTGCACCGAAACTCTTAATTAACATCATCACGCACCTGAAACTTGGATTTCCCCTAGGCTACCGCGAATTTGCTCATATCTAGGGCACCGTAGAATGATGAATTGTGCCTTCAAAACGAGAACGTGACCTAGCCCGAGCCAAGTTTGCTCGACAACAAGAACGCCGATCCCACCGCAGGGTTAGAAACCGATTTATCAGTGTTGTGGTTTTAGGTTTGCTCTTCATTGGCACTATTGGCTTCGTCACTTATCAGAATCAACCGGACCAGATAACGGCTGATCCTTCTGCCAGCGCTCCAGAAGTTCCCGAAGCCCCAGTATCGATTTCAACTAACGCTCCAATTCCTGGCTGCCAAGAACCAGCTGTAGTTCGAGCCGACAACATTACCTACGGCAACGTCACTTCTGATCTACCAACTGCCAGCGAGTTCAGCCTTGAGACAAACTGTGGCGTAATCAAGCTTGCGACTGACCCAAATGCACCAACGACAGTTGGAACCATCGCTTGGTTAGCAAATCAAGGCTTCTACAACAACACCTCATGTCACCGTTTAACAACGCAAGGTATCTTTGTGCTTCAATGTGGCGATCCTGCTGGTGATGGCACTGGCAGTCCAGGCTTTACGTTTGCCGACGAAAACTTGCCGACTGCGGGTGCAGATGGCACTTATGTTTATCCTCGGGGAACCGTGGCCATGGCCAACCGTGGCGCGAATACCAACAGCAGTCAATTCTTCCTGGTGTATCAAGATTCGCCATTGCCGCCGAATTACTCAGTATGGGGACAAATCACAGAAGGTCTTGATGTGATAGATAACGTTGCATCTGCTGGTGTTTTGGACGGATCATCCGATGGACTTCCGTCCCAAGCAGTCGTTATTAGCAAGGCTTCAACTACGCCATAATTGGATGGCATACCAAGAGCCCAAAAGGGACCCGAAGAATAGGACACGTCATGACAACAACTAACGAGTTTGGCTATGTAGATGACGAAGGAAACGTATTCCTAAATGCTCCTTCCGGACCTACCAAGATTGGTCAGTACGCAGCGGGCGAACCAAATGACGGCTTGGAGTTTTTCACTAAGCGTTATCACGACTTGATTTCTGAGATTGAACTTGCCGCAGCCCGTCTAAAGGACGGTAAAGGCAATGTTGAGTCCATCACTGCACTTATCGATCGCATTGATAAGACCTTAGAGAGTCCAAATCTTCTCGGTGACTTTGACAAGATTCGAGCTGGTAAGGACTCCTTGCTTGCTGGTTTCGAAGAACATAAGGCCGCAGCCAGTGCAAAGAAAGCCGAGGTAAAGGCCGCAGCCCTTGCCAAGCGAGAAGAAATTGTTGCCCTTGCTGAATCCATGGCAACTTCAACTGCCTGGAAAGTTTCTGGTGAGAAGTACAAAGAATTACTAGACCAGTGGAAGAAACTTCCCAACGCCGACCGTGCTAAAGAGCAAGAGCTCTGGAAGCGATTCAGTCATGCAAGGTCTGCATTCGACAAAGCTCGTCGCGCGTATTTCTCCACTTTGGACGCGGGGCGTACTGAAGCCGTCAATGCCAAGAAGGCGCTGATCAAGAAGGCTGATGAACTTGCCGAATCAACTGAGTGGGCTAACACCACAACTGCTTACAAGAAACTTATGGATGAATGGAAGAATACGGCTCGCGCTGCGAAGGGTCAGGAAGAAAAGCTCTGGGCTGAATTCAAGACTGCCCAAGATAAGTTCTTTGCTAATCGCAATGCAGCAAACTCCGTACGTGATGAAGAATTTACCAAGAATCTCGAAGTCAAACTTGAATTGTTAAAGAAGGCTGAAGCGCTACTGCCGATTACAAATGTAGATGCAGCTAAAGCCGCACTTCGCGATATTCAAGAAGCTTGGGAAAAAGCTGGTCATGTGCCGCGCAATGACAAGGACAAGATCGAACGTCGACTTAAGTCTGTCGAAGATGCCATTCGTAAGGTGCAAGAAGAGCAATGGCATCGCTCCAAGCCTGAGGTTGTGGATCGCGCCAATTCTCTTGTTACCTCTTTTGAAGCTAGCATTGCCAAACTTGAGAAACAAAAAACAGCAGCAGCTGCTGCAGGTAAGACTGGGGATGTTTCTAAGTTAGAGGCTCAGATTGCTCAGGCGCAGGGACTGCTGGAAGCTGCTCGCTCTGGTGCCGCAACTTTAGGTTAAGTAGTAAATCAAACTCGATAGACGTCGTAGACGCCGTCAATACCTTTGACAGCTCGCAAAACTTGATTCAAGTGCGACGGGTCCCCCATCTCAAAGGTGAATCGAGAGATGGCAACTCGATCTTTAGTAGTTGTTACAGAAGCATTCAAAATGTTTACGTGTTGATCTGAAAGTGCCCGAGTTACATCAGAAAGTAATCGGGCGCGATCAAGGGCTTCAACTTGGATGTTGACTAGGAAAATGCTGCTCTTACCCGGCGTCCATGCCACTTCAACGAGCCGCTCTGGCTGAGTTCTTAGATCGTCTGCATTCACGCAATCTGTTCTATGAACTGATATTCCTGAACCACGTGTTACAAAGCCAAGCACTTCATCACCGGGAACTGGTGTGCAACAGCGAGACAATTTAACCCAAGTGTCATCCGCACCAATCACAGTGATTCCAGGATCTGGCTTTGCATCTCGACGGTTGGAGACTCTACTTGG
>JBDLQS010000033.1:0-11230 GCA_039800445.1 Actinomycetota bacterium | reverse complement strand
GATCCAGTTTCTAGCGCTAACGAGATTTTGGAATGTGTACCAAAGCTAAAGACAACAGTTGACTCAGAATGGTTAAGCCAATGGCAAACTCTGGACAACAAAGCCACAACTTCGATAGCTGCTGCTTTAGCGCCGGACACATTGTCAGGACCAAGCGCTGCGCAATTGGTTTGGAACCAAGCTGGTGAAGCTGATCAACTATTTGTTGCTGCTTCCTGGCCAGTCCGTCATCTTGAAGCACATGCTTCCAAGCGAAAAGGTTTGCAGGTTTTTGGCAACCGGGGTGCAAATGGAATTGATGGTTTGATTTCAACTGCTACCGGTGTAGCAATCGGTACCAAAAAGCGCACCGTTTTACTTATGGGTGATATTGCATTCCTGCATGATCTTGGCGGCTTGAACTTGGGCGAAGGTCAAGATCAGCCAAACTTAACGATCGTAGTTTTGGACAACAATGGCAGCGGAATTTTCAGCCAGCTCGAACAAGGTGCTGATGAGTACAAAGAACATTACGAAAAAGTCTTTGGTACCCCACATGGCAAAGACCTGTGGGTAATTGCAGAATCCTTGGGCATTCCGGCAAAGCAAGTAACAACCAAAACTGAATTGAAGTTTGCATTGGAAAGTTTTGAAAAAATGCCAGGCATCAAAGTTATCGTTTGCCTGACAGGAGACCGAAGCGCAGAGAATGATTTGATTAAACAAATCGTTGCTCAGGTAAAAAGCAGTTAAGGATCCAAAATGCGTGCTCGTGATTTAGGCATCAAGTTTGAAGGCGAGCCTGGCGCATTAAATGCCATCACAGATGTTCCCGGTCTTGAGGTTGGCATGGTGACGTTGATTTCAGGTGAAGGTGATTTGATCCCTGATGCTGGGCCAGTTCGAACTGGAGTAACTGCAATTTTGCCGGTCGGAAAGACAAATACTCAAAATGCGATACCTGCGGGAATCTATTCCTTGAATGGAAACGGTGAGATGACAGGCTCACACTGGATAAATGAAACTGGTGGCCTGTCAGGTCCAATCATGGTTACAAATACCCATGCGGTTGGAACGGTTCATCGTGGAGTTATCGAATGGGTTAAGCAAAACTTCCCTGAGGCAGCGATGGAATGGTTGCTTCCAGTTGTTGCGGAAACTTGGGATGGCTACCTAAATGACATCAATGGTGCGCATGTAACAACGGAACACGCCATCTCTGCAATTAACTCAGCAACTGGTGGGGAAGTCAGCGAAGGTTCGCACGGTGGTGGCACTGGAATGAATTGCTACGGATTTAAAGGTGGCAATGGAACGGCATCTCGCACTGTTCCATTTGGCGGCAAAGATTATGTCGTTGGTGTTTTTGTTCAAGCAAACTTTGGTGATCGCCGGGAACTTAAGATCCACGGGCAAGACATGTCGGATTTAGATGTGCCAAATCCGATGGACGAATCAACTTGGATTGAGCGAGACAAATCCCGCACCGTGCCTGGTGGGGCTGGATCCGTAATTGTCATTGTCGCCACAAACGCACCATTGCTTCCAGATCAATGTCGAGCATTGGCCAGACGCGTCCCACTTGGATTAGCCAGAACTGGGACGGCAGGCGGACATTTCAGTGGAGATATTTTCTTGGCTGTTTCTACAGCCCAACCAGGTGAGCTATCAAGTGGCTTTCCAACTCAATCCCGTCAGGAAGTGGAATTGAAATCTCTTGAATTCGTTCCTTGGAATTATTTGGATGCTTTCTTTACAGCAGTTGTGCAAGGCGTCGAGGAGTCAGTATTAAACGCGCTAGTCAACAACGAGACGATGATTGGTCGAGACGGGAATACTTCGTACGCGCTTCCGCATGATCAAGTTAAATCCCGAATTTCTAAGCCGTAACCGCCTAAACGTCAGTCCGGGCAAGTACGGTTAATGCAACAAGGGAGAAAATGAAATGGCCGATAAGTCAATTCGGATTGATGTTGAACAACCCGAAAAAGCAAATCTCCCAAAGCGCGTTTCCTACTCTCAAATGTCTCTGTATCAACAGTGTGGACTTAAGTATTTCTTCTCTTACATTGATGGCTGGCGGGAACCTCCAACATCTGCATTAGCAGGAGGTTCAATAACGCATGAAGTTGTTGAACATCTTTATCGACTCCCTCCCGAAGAACGAACGTTAGAAGCAGCAATGGAATTACTTCGAGAGCATGGCCCACGCATGCTCATGGCCGCTGAATACAAACCATTTGAGTCTGATAACAAAATGAAGTACAGCGTGAAAGAAGCTATCGAGAATTTGTTTAAGGTTGAGAATCCTCCAGAAGTTGTAGTTCAACAAGAGCATCTTGAAATGGAACTCAGTGTCGAAATCAATGGTGTGAATTTTTTTGGAAAAGTTGATCGCTTCACGGTAGATGGTGTGAACCGAGTTACTGATTACAAGACTGGAAAAAGTCCTGGAAAGTTTGTTGATGACAAATTAGCGCAACCATATTTATACGCATTGGGATTCAAGACTCAATATGACATCGATGTTGATGAAGTAGAGCTGATTTTTCTTAATGCCCAAGAAGTAGTTAGAAGACCGGCAGATTCTGGGTTAGTAATTTCACAGGGTGAAAAACTTGCACAGATGCGGGCAGGTAGTGAAAGTGATGTCAAGAACTCCTCATGGGAGGCTAGGGTTTCCCGACTGTGCGATTACTGCGCATTTGAACGAGTCTGCCCAGCCAGAACCCCTGAAGCTCCAGTTCCTGGCTCCAGCGAATGCGACACCAAATTAAGCGATGCGGGACTTCTGCATAAGTAGTCGAGTGCCTGAACTTGTTTGCAGCATGCAGTTCTAGACTTATCTCATGCGCAATTCCAGATATCGTTACTCTCGGCTAGTCATGATCATCGGATCAATTGTTTTCGCAATAAGTGCAGTTGCACTGCTTGTCGATCCATCGGCATTCCTCGCTTACATAGGTGTGCCTTCAAATGAATCTGTCATCTGGTCATTTAGATTGATTGGCGCAATTCTGGTTGCGCTGGCAATTCACATGGCGACAACATCGCGCAATGCTGGTGATCCGGCTTTTCGTCGCGCAGCTGTTGTGATGATTTTGGTTTCAATTGGGTTAGCGGTGTTGACCTATCTTGCGCCAGGTACCGCAACAACGGGCCGCTGGGTTTTTGTTGGTATTGGTTCTGGGTTTGCTGCGTTGTATTTGATCACGCTTCCGATCAAGTCAATTGGTTATAAGGAAGAGCAGCCAACTAGCTCATGAGCTTGGCTGACATTTTAGATACTCGCGATCCAGCAACGGTCGCAAATCCTTACGACATTTACCGCCAGCTTCGAGCTCATCGAGATCTAGTCTGGAGTGATCGCCTCGGGCTTTGGTTGGCGCCCACACATGAAACCGCCAATGCAACCCTGCGAAACAAAAGTTTGGGTCGGCTGTACAAAGCACAAGAACCATTTGATGAGTGGGAAATCTTTAACTGGCTGCATTCAGATTCGATTTTGGATAGCGAGCCACCAAAACACACCCGCTTACGTTCATTAGTTCAAAAAGCATTCACTCCTGGGCGGATCGCAGCTCTCGAACCAAACATTAAAGATATCTGCGAGCGCCTTCTTGATGACGCCGAGGCAAAGCTTGCAAGTTCTGGAAGCTTCGATATCTTGGCCGATTACGCCGAGCCGTTGCCAGTGCTAGTTATTGCAGATCTACTAGGCGTCCCTCGTGAAATGGCTAATGATCTACGTCGCTGGTCGCAAGACATTGTGAAGATGTATGAGTATGGCAGAACCCGCGAGCAAGAACTTGCCGCTCAGAAAGCTGGCCTTGAATTTAGTTCTTATATAGCTGACTTGGCCGCTAAGCGAAAAGTTGATCCACAACAAGACTTGATTACCGCCTTAGTGGAAGTTGAAGAACAAGGCGAGAAGTTAAATGAGCACGAACTTATTGCAATGTGTGTTTTGCTACTTAATGCTGGACACGAAGCTTCCGTAAATGGTTTCGGCAATGGCATGGTTGCAATGTTCCGTAATGCAGATCAACTTGAGCTGATGAAAAGTTCGCCACGGGAACTTACTGAAACTGCACTTGAAGAAATGATGCGATTTGACTCGCCACTTCACATGTTTGAAAGAACTGCAACAACCGAAACTGTGATCGGAGAAACCACAGTGCTGGCAGGACAAAAAGTTGTGGCAATGCTGGGTTCAGCAAATCGTGATGAAGAAGTATTCGACGATACTGATCGATTCGACATCACTAGGAAGCACAATCCACATATTGCATTTGGTGCCGGAATTCATTTCTGCATCGGAGCACCTTTAGCTCGACTCGAGATGCAGAACTCGCTACCAATGATGTTTGAAAGATTTCCAAATCTGCAGTTGGCGGGAACACCAGTTCAGCGCCCAACTTTTGTTTTGCGCGGCTGGGAAACGATTCCAGCCAATAACGGCTAGTTATTCCAAAGCGGATTTCATCGCAGCGAATTTTGCTTGCGACTCGGCAACTTCGGATTCACCGTTTGATCCAGCAACAATTCCGCACCCAGCAAACAATCGCAGAGTTTTACGATCGTCAGTTTCAATCAGAGCACATCGCAATGCAATTCCAAATTCACCATCGCCATTAGCAGCCAACCATCCAACTGGTGCGGAGTAGCGGCCGCGATCCATGCCTTCTAGTTCTCGAATTACGTGGGTGGCTCGCTCGGTCGGTGTTCCGCAAACCGCAGCAGTTGGGTGCAATGAAGCGGCAAGCGCCAATGCTGGGGCAGCATCAACAAGTTCACCAGTAACGTCAGTTGCTAAGTGTTGGACGTTTGCCAAACGCAAAATGAATGGTCGTTCTGGCACGTTCAAATCCGTGCAATGGGTTGCAAGTGCAGCCGCAACTGATTCGACCGCATAAACATGTTCTTCTTGGTCTTTGTCTGAATCGAGTAACTCAGCAGCAAGCTGTCCATCTCGGTCAGTATCACGGCTTCGACGCATAGTTCCCGCTAGCACGCGACTTGTTACGTGCTCACCATCGCGACGAATTAAGAGTTCAGGTGTTGCGCCAACTAATCCATCAACACAGAAAGTCCAACATTCTGGAAATGACTCATTTAGTCGAATCAAAAGCGCTCCGACATGAAGTGGCTCATCTAGTTGGGCGACGATATCTCGAGCTAAAACTACTTTGTCCAGTTCACCGGCATTAATTCGCGAGACTGCGATATCGACCGAAGACTGCCATTCGGAAACCGGACGCGACCCAGGCAGCCAAGTTACGTTGTTTATTCCCTGGGAAACCGCATGTGGACGATTTACTTCGCTAAGCACGCCAGCTAACTGTGAATCAGAAATTGCGACATCACTAGTGATGGTTAAGCGAGTTCCAGTTCGGGTTCGAGTTATTGCTACTTTTGGAATGACTAGAACGGAAGTACCGGGATCTTTATCAAAGGCAAACGAGGCAAAGGCGATCGGCTCATCGCCTTTTGAAGTTGAGCATTGCTGTGACCACCAACGTTGCGCCCGACTAAATCGCTCAGGGCCATGAAATGAACTACGTGTGACTTCGCCCCAGCCAATAATTCCCATCTGATTGGTGGCCAAGCCGTTAATCCAGGCCAGCCCACCATCTGCTGGCAAAAGCGAGAGCAGATTTGGAATGTCTGGGATTTCAACGGTTCGGACATACAAGATTGACTCTTGGTCCGCGGCTAAGGAAGTCATAACCCAACAAGCCTACGGTGTCTTTTCATTCTCAGCATGTGCGACGGGTCTCCCTAGACTTATGGAGTGACCCAGTCAACTTTCGTGGCAATCAGCCCTAAAGGGCGTAAGTTGCTTCAAGATCTTGTAGGTCCAGATACATTCAACTTGGTTTCTTTAAGTCTGGCGGCATTGGTTTTCTCACTTGGAAGGCTGACGGTTTATGCCGCGGACCAAAGTCAGTACTTGATTTATAGCCTCAGCGCACTAGCCATTTCGCAAACCTTGGTAGTAATTACGCTATCGATCATTGGCAAGTTTTTGTTTCACGCTCCGGCTAGAAAGTTGCTGCCAGCTTTCGTAGTTACCGCGATTGTGATTGTCAATGTTCTTGGCACCATCCTGTTTGAGTTAATACTTAGGAGCTGGAACCTAGAACCGATTCCACAATCCATCTTTCAGCGAGCAATCAGTCTTTCCTTTACGACTTTTATCTATCTTGGGCTTGGCTGGGTATCTGCGGCCTTAGATATGAACTTCAAGCAAGTCAAGCTGGGTAAAGAGTTACTGACAAACTTGTCAAAGCAACAACTCGAACTATCTTTGACAATCAGAGATGCTAGGACATTTGCAATCCGAGAGGTGTCTCTCGAGATTCAATCAACTAGAGGTTCGTTAGAAAACTTTGCCGCAACAAGTGATCATAATCCGGAGATTGATAGTCAAATCATTCAACTGCAAAAAACTTTAGATGAAGTTGAAAACCGAGTAATTAGCATTTCGAGCCTATTTCCTGTCAAAGTTCGAGTACCAAAAGTTAGTGAGAAATCAAATTACTCATTCTTTAGCGTTGTTAACGCCAGCACCAAAAAGAATGAGGCATTACCAGGACTGATTTCAGCATTTGCGTTTTTTGGATTTAGTAGTTGGCTGAGCTACTTTCTGGATGATGCGTATGCATTGCTCTGGGGAACGCTTTTAAGTATTTCCAGCTTTGTAATTTTCTGGGCTTATGAAAAATACGTTGTAGCTAATGTCCTCACCCAACCCGTATCAGTACGGGTTGTGATTTATGAGGCAATTGTGGTTTCCTATCTCTTTTTCTGGCTGGTGATCCTGGGATTTTTTGCTGGTGATGATTCTGGTGCCTACGGAGCTGCTCTGGCATATGCCGTAATCCCTTTTGTCTTTTTCAACGGGGGAGCAGTCTTAGGTGGAATCGTAACCTTGTCCCAAGAACGGCGCGAAAGTCTTACGGCCCAAGCAGGAACGCTTCGCAAAGATATGGCGGATCTAGAGAAAATCAGAAGTGATGAAGATAAAGTTTGGAAATCCTTGTTCGTAGGTGACATCGCACTATCGCCAACTACTGCAAGTGTTATTTTGCGTGATGCAACGCTTACCAAAGATTACGATCGCGTCGTAGCAGCAATTCCAAATGTGAACGCACTTTGGAATATAGTGCTCTCAAAGTTGCCCGCTTTAGCCTAAGCACCTGGGAATGCGCACCGCATAAAAGATGGCAGACTAGAGACATGTCCCGCGCATACTTGAACAAAGAGCCGCATGAAGTAGCGGCGATGTTTGATGCTGTCGCCAAGAAGTATGACATCACCAACGACGTCTTGAGCCTAGGGCAAACTCGCAACTGGCGAAAAGCCGTTGTTACGGCTGTAGCACCAACAGTTGGCGAAGAAATCTTGGACTTAGCAGCCGGGACTGGAACAAGCACCCAGCCTTTCTATGAAGCGGGCGCAAACCCGACCGCGTGCGATTTCAGCGCCGGCATGATTGAAGTTGGACGCAAGCAGTATCCGCATCTGACTTTCGTGCAGGGCGATGCAATGAAGCTGCCTTTTAAAGATGAGACTTTTGATGCAGTCACGATTTCTTTTGGGCTGCGAAATGTTCAAGATCCAAAAATCGCATTAGCTGAGATGGCTCGCGTTACTAAGCCAGGCGGACGTCTCGTGGTTTGCGAATTCAGCCACCCAACTTGGTCGCCATTTCGCACGGTCTACATGGAATACCTGATGAAGGCTTTGCCAGCGGTAGCAAACAAGATGTCGAGTAATCCTGATGCCTACGTTTATTTGGCAGAGTCGATTCGGGCCTGGCCAAATCAGGACGAATTGAGCAAAGTGATTTTGGGTTCAGGTTGGAAAACCTGTGAATATCGCGATTTGACGGGCGGAATCGTTGCGCTACATAGGGCAACCAAATAACCACCCAAGTAAATCGATAGGACCTAGTTCAGGACCCGAAAGTGAACTATTTGCTCGCGGCAAATAAACTAAAGCTGCATTAGTGAATCTTTTCACAAACGCACAAATGCTGAATTTTCAAGGGGCTTTTCGCCTCTAGGATTGATTAGCGCAAGCGAAAGGTGGCCTAACTGTGGGACAGGGAAATGTGTACCTACCCATTTTCTTCTTAGGTCTTTTGGCATTTGGTTTTGCAGTTTTCTCAGTCGCCGCCGCTTCATTTACTGGCCCGAAAAGATACAACCGAGCCAAAGTAGACGCTTACGAATGCGGAATCCAACCAGCCCAGGCTCAGCTTGGCGGTGGACGCTTTCCAGTTAAGTACTACATCACTGCAATGCTTTTCATCATTTTTGATATTGAAATCGTTTTTCTTTACCCGTGGGCAGTCTCATTCGATGCCCTTGGTTTATTCGGATTAATTGAAATGATCATTTTCATTCTCACAGTTCTAGTTGCGTACGCATTCGTTTGGCGTCGCGGCGGACTTGAGTGGGATTAAGAATTTTTAGTAGTTAGAGGAAAACATGGGATTAGAAGAGAAATTGCCAAGTGGTGTTTTACTCACCACGGTCGAAGGCTTGGCTGGATATGCCCGCAAGAACTCTCTTTGGCCAGCCACGTTTGGTCTTGCCTGCTGCGCCATTGAGATGATGGCGTCCGGCGCCGGACGATATGACCTAGCTCGTTTTGGTATGGAAGTTTTCCGCGCCTCACCTCGCCAAGCAGATCTAATGATCGTTGCGGGTCGCGTTAGTCAGAAGATGGCTCCAGTACTTCGTCAGATTTATGATCAAATGCCAGAACCTAAGTGGGTTCTTGCCATGGGTGCATGTGCATCATCTGGTGGCATGTTCAATAACTATGCGATTGTGCAAGGTGTCGATCACATAGTCCCAGTTGATATCTATTTACCGGGCTGTCCACCTCGTCCTGAAATGCTTATCGATGCCTTACTAAAACTTCACGAACAAATCGGCGACACCAAATTGGGCTCAAACCGCAAACGCCAAATTGTTGAACTTGAAAAAGAAGCACTACTTGCAACACCAGTTACTGCCCAGCGAGGTTTACTTCGATGAGCAATGAAGTAGTACACAACGGTCAGCCGTTGCTCGAAGTTACTAGCGCCAGCCAAGGAATGTTTGGCGCGACTGGTTCTGGCGACACTTCTGGCTTTGGTGGACTCACAACTGTTGTGCCAGTACCCGCACCTTCCGAGCGACCTTACGGCAGCTACTTTGATGAACTTGTTGACGAACTAATTGCAGCGCTTCCAGATTTTGGTTCATCTTGGGATAAGGCAATTGAAAAAGTTGTTGTAGATCGTGATGAGCTAACTCTTTATGTGCGTCCAAGTGAATTAGTAGCAATCGCGAAAACTCTTCGCGATGAACCAGGTCTTCGTTTTGAACTTTGTCTTGGTGTTAGTGGAGTTCATTATCCAGAACACAAAGACCGTGAGATGCATGCGGTTTATCACTTCCGTTCACTAACCCATAATCGTCAAGTTCGAATTGAAGTTTCGGTACCAAATTCCAATCCGCACATTCCTTCGATCATGTCGGTGTATCCAACTAACGACTGGCACGAACGCGAAACTTACGACTTCTTTGGAATCATCTTTGATGGTCATCCACATTTGATCCGCATCATGATGCCGGATGATTGGCAAGGCCACCCACAGCGCAAGGACTATCCACTTGGTGGCGTTCCTGTTGAATACAAGGGCGCAACAATTCCACCTCCCGATACGCGGAGGTCTTACAGCTAATGTCTGATACTTACTCACCTAATTACGAAACGACTGAGGGTCGCGTTTATACGGTTATGGGTCAAGACTGGGATTCAGTACTTGGCGCGGCCGAAGGCGAATACGAACGCATTGTTGTAAACATGGGCCCGCAGCACCCATCTACGCATGGGGTATTGCGTTTGATCCTTGAACTTGAAGGTGAGACTGTTACCGAAGCTCGCTGTGGCATCGGTTATCTGCATACTGGTATCGAAAAGAATCTTGAATATCGAACCTGGACGCAAGGCGTAACTTTTGTTACCCGAATGGATTACCTGTCACCGTTCTTTAATGAGACTGCTTACTGCCTTGGTGTCGAAAAACTTTTAGGCATCACTGACGATATTCCAGAGCGGGCCCAGATCATTCGCGTAATGATGATGGAACTTAATCGCGTCTCTTCGCATCTAGTGGCACTTGCGACTGGTGGCATGGAACTTGGTGCACTTACTGCAATGATCTTCGGATTCCGCGAGCGCGAATCAGTTCTTGACCTGTTTGAACTGGTAACCGGACTTCGTATGAACAGTGCATACATCCGACCTGGTGGCGTGGCACAAGATTTGCCAGCTGGTGCTGAAAAGCAAATTCGTGACACAATCATGGCCCTGCCGCGTCGAATGAAAGACACAACCGACTTACTTGTTGACAATTCAATTTGGTTAGCCAGAACCCAAGGTATTGGAAAGCTAGATCTAGCTGGATGTATGGCTCTTGGAGTGACTGGACCAGTATTGCGCGCGACTGGCCTGCCACAAGATCTTCGCAAGACTAATCCGTATTCCGGATATGAAAACTACGAGTTCGACGTCATGACCCAGACAACTTCTGATGCATATGGTCGGTTCTTGATTCGACTATCCGAGATGGAGCAGTCACTGAATATCGTTGAGCAGTGTCTTGATCGGTTGCAGCCAGGTCCAGTAATGGTTGAAGACAAGAAGATTGCTTGGCCAGCTCAGTTATCTATTGGTTCTGATGGTCAAGGAAACTCACTAGATCACATCCGCCACATCATGGGCGAATCAATGGAAGCTTTAATCCACCACTTCAAGTTGGTAACTGAAGGTTTCCAAGTTCCTGCTGGTCAGGTCTACAGCGCAGTTGAATCTCCACGCGGTGAACTTGGCGTTCACATGGTTTCAGACGGCAGCACTCGACCATATCGAGTTCATTACCGTGACCCATCTTTCACAAACCTTCAAGCGGTAGCAGCTATGTGTGAAGGTGGACAGATCGCAGACGTAGTTGCTGCGGTTGCATCCATCGATCCAGTTATGGGAGGTGTTGATCGCTAATGTCACTTTCTGAATCAACTCGAGTACAGGCGCGCGAAATCATTTCACGTTATCCGCAGGCAAGATCTGCACTACTTCCAATGCTGCATTTAGTTCAAGCTGAAGAAGGGTATGTAAGTGCAGACGGTATTGCACTATGTGCCGACGAACTTTCGTTAACTACAGCTGAAGTAGCAGCAGTTGCAAC
>JBDLQS010000032.1:0-2703 GCA_039800445.1 Actinomycetota bacterium | reverse complement strand
CGCAGTGGTGAAGGAATGCAGCAGCTGGCATTTCGAGTTACCAACATCGATGAAGCAATGGCAAACGTTTTAAGCGCTGGGATGCGATTGATTTATCCAGAGTCACGAATTGGTACTGCTGGATCACTAATTAACTTTGTGCATCCAAAAGACGTTGGCGGAGTTCTTGTTGAACTAGTCCAGCCAGTTGATCACTAACGTAAAGAATTATTCCGACTTATTCAACAAGTCGTTCCAGCGCGTCATTTCGCCATCCCAAGTCCAACTCAGTTCTGGCATATCGGGAAGTATTCGATTTAGTGCTTCATTCCAAGCAATTCGGACAAACTTTTCACCCACCCAAAGGTGTCGACATTCTGGGATCGCAACAACATCGCAATGCGGAACTACCGCAAACTTTTCAGTTGCCTCTGGCGGCTTCAAATAGTCATCGAGTTCTGGAACCAAAGCAGTAAGGGGTCGACCCGAATCAGCCCAAGACTTGAGATGCTCTTCAGTGCTCCACATCAAAGGTGGACTCAACAAAACTGCACCTTGAACTGGATCTACATTTCCATGCATCAAAGTGACATCAGTACCGAATGACCAACCGACAAGCCAAATGTTGTCTAACCCACGAGACTGAGCAAAATTCAACGCCGCCCTAAAATCTAAACCTTCTAAAACGCCTTGGTCGTACTCACCTTCGCTCGTTCCAGCTGCGCTTGTTGTTCCTCTGGTGTTCCACCGCAAGATTGCAACGTCTGCTAATGCTGGCAGTCGCCAAGCAGCTTTCTTAAACAGGTGACTGTCCATCATCCCACCACCAGTTGGATTTGGATGAAGTAACAAAATTGTGGCTTTTGGTTTTTCCGAAATGGGCAGTGCTAACTCCCCGACTAATCGCAAGTTGTCTTCAGTCACCAGCGTGATGGATTCGCGATTAGCCGGTAAAACGCTATTTGAAACAATCTCAGCCATCAGAATTTCCTTGGCGTTCTGCGTTTCCAACAAGCCGTGTGCCAATGTCGTCTTTCGTCAGCTGAGTAATCCATGTTCCAAGCAACTATGTGAGCCGTGCCAGGTTGAATGTCACCTTGGCAACCAGGACAGCGGTAAACCTTCACAGAAGTTTCGCCAGTAAGTGAAGTGACTTGCCATTCGCCGTCAGCATGATTTTCGGTGCGACCAAAACTGCCAAGTTTGAGCTCTGGTGGCTCTTGATTTTGATCTCTTCGGTTTCGGCGCCCCATAATGCAAGTCTAAGTTCAAAACTAAAGGTATTAGATCGGCAATGGTTGATATGCGGCGATTCCAGTTCGCTGTGCAAGTTCGGCTTGTCCAGCTCGGACATTTTCGATACCAATACTTTCGATTACCTCAAATGGTCCCTTGGGTAAGCCACATCCCAGCTTCATTCCAGAATCAATGTCGGTCTTTGATGCGTATCCTGTGGCTTCCATCGCAATGCAGTCGCCAAGGTATGCCATCAACAGATCATTGTGGACTTGGTTTTTTACCGCTTCGTTTGGATCAGTTGGAGCATCTAGCTTCTCGGAGTAGTCATAAAAACCTGATCCAGTTTTGCGGCCCTTGGCACCTGCTGAAACCAAGTTGACCATTCCAGCAGCCGGCTCATCAATTTCTAACTTGGTATCGGCATGAATTGTTTTCAAGATTTCAACACAGGTATCGATACCGATTAGATCCAGGAGTTCACACGGTCCCATTGGATAGCCAGAAAGCTCCCGCATGGCTGCATCCATCTGTTCCTTTGTTGCCTGGCCTGCGTCGAGAATCTGGACTGCATGATTCAAGTAACGAAGTAAGAGCTTGTTGACAATAAATCCTGGCTGGTCAGAAATTTGGGCTAGGTGTTTGCCAAGTGAATTACCAAGTTCAACTATTTTCCCAACAACCTGAACGTCTGAATGCGCAGTTGAAATAACTTCAACAAACTTTTGAACAGGTGCTGGATTAAAGAAGTGCATTCCAATTACTTTTTCTGGACGTGAAGTTGCATTTGCAATTTCAGTAACAGACAAACTTGAAGTATTCGTTGCCAAGATGCCTGATGATTTCACAGTTGCATCCAACTTAGCGAAAATCTCAACCTTCAAGGAAAGAATCTCTGGAGCGGCTTCGATTACAATATCGCAATTTGCCAGCAATTCAAAATCTTCACCGAATAAAACCCGTGCGGTAATTTCATCACTTTGCTCTTGGCTCAGCTTTCCTTTTGCAACTGCCCTGGCAAGTGACTTAGCAAGATTAGATTTACCTGCATCAACTGCGGGGCCAGATTCAGCAACACCAACTACTTGGTAACCGGCGCGGGCAAAAACTTCGACGATGCCAGCACCCATAATTCCCAGACCAACAACACCAATTTGCGAAAAACTCATGTGGCTAGTCTGGCAGACATCAGAAAATGCCAGTAGTTGGCCAGACTTTACTCTGCAGTAACGGGTAAGTTGCGACAGACTTAAGACGTGCCAGCCTGGAGTTCGTATTCATATTTCTTTGGACCACTTGTGGCATTTTCCGGCCTTGGCATCATGGTTTTGATTCTGCGTTGGGCATTTGCCCGAGGCGGCTCAGTAGTTGAACGAGCAGCAAAACCTGGTAACCCAGATGAATACGGAATGTTGGTGCCCATTGCTTCACCAAGCAATTACATCGAAGGTGAAGTACTTAGGCGTTCCCTAGTAGATGCTGGGGTTC
>JBDLQS010000031.1:0-19915 GCA_039800445.1 Actinomycetota bacterium | reverse complement strand
AATCTCTTGAGCAACCTCTTCAAGGGAGTTATAACCCAACTTTTCCATGCGCGCACGCAACCATTCCAAACCTGTTTTGTTTGATGTGGTCTTTTGTGCGGTGTTAGCCATTTGATCTATCTTCTCATTCCTAAATCGGTGTTCTATAAGTATTGCTCTTTTAAATCGTACCCGCGCGTTCAGCAGTTCGATTCATCTCAAGGCGCAACACGGAAGAGAGAATGTTAAATTCTTGTTTCCTTAAAAGTTACTGGCCAGTAAGCCAATGATTCGGACACTTACCTTTGCAGTCAGAAACATTACTCAGCGGGAGATTCCAAGTCAGCAAGGACCTCAATTTTTTGGGATTCAGAAAGTGGCTTATCAGCCTGAGGAAGTCGCTTTGCAGCATAGGCCCAGACATATATCGTTGAGAGAATTAGTCCCATAGATACACCAAGGAGCGCTGACTGCGGACTTACATTCTCGACGATGTATCCGCCAAGTGCTATTCCAACGGCCAGCATGGAACCTTCAACTGCCCATAGCCATGCTTGAGCTGAAGTCGCAGTTCCTTGTGGTCGCACGGCTTCTAGAACTTCCCAGTGAAATACTTGCGCAAAACCCATTCCCAGGCCGAGCAGTCCAAGCACAACGGCCATGGACCAACCAGGTTTAGTTAGCACTAATGGCATAGCAGCAATTGATGCGCCAAGACTTGCCCATTTAAATCCTTGCAACGGGGTTGTTAGAGATTTTCTGCTTCCTATTAGTAGCCCACCAATAATGCTGGTGCCAGCAAGAGTTGCAAGTAGCGGTGCGGACAGTCCCGGCGTTCCTTGCAGGGTTGAAAATGACGGGATAGAAATTTCTAATAGTCCCCAAGCCAATCCGAAAACCATGCCCTCGACTGCAAGAATTTGAAATTGCTTGTTTCGTAGCAGCAACATTGAGTTGCCTTGTTGCGGCTCCGGTTTCCAGTTTCGTGAGGCCGGCATTTGAATGATCGCGATGCCACCGATCGCCATCAGCGTTGCAGTAGCCCAAAGTGCAGCACTTCCACTGATTTGAATTGCAACCGCTGTAGCTAATACTGGTCCAGCAACAATGGTCGAGCTAGACATTGTTGTATCGAGTGCATAAGCAGTTCGCAGGTTTTCTGGGCCAACTAAAACTCGCCAAAGTGGGCGAGTCGAGAGATTTACAGGTGGCGACATCAAGCCAATCAGGCCAGAGACAACGACGATTGCAGTTGGAGTTGAAACTAAACTTAAAACTATTACCAGTGCAACCCAGGATGGAACAAAAATACTTAGTGGTCGAGTTTGTCCCCACTTATCAATCAAGTTGCCACGAAAGCCGGCTGTCAACGACGAGGTAATCGTTTCAACACCGGTTGCAATGCCAGCCAGCGTAATTGAGCCGGTTTTATCTTGAACAAAAAAGAAAGTCGCCAGGGCGATCATGCCGTAGGCGAGTCGTCCCGGCAGCGCGCTAACAACTAATCGCTTTACCCCAGGAATTTCAAAGAGCTCGAGGTAGGTACGCACTCCCAAAGCCTACTGCGTTCAGCACTTAACGCTCTAAGCGATAAAACGCCCATAGCGCCAGATTAGTTTCTTTTCCAATGGGCGATGTGGGAGAGTTGAGCGTTACAAACTTTAGTCCACAAAAAGTAGCCGCAGTCTTGCGAATTCAAGGAGCACCATGTCAGTCGAAAGTTCAGCAACCACCCAAAATCAACTAGATCCAAATCGCTGGCGTGCACTTATGGTGATCGCCATTGCACAACTCATGGTTGTGCTTGACGCTTCTATCGTTAACATCGCACTGCCTTCAATCCAAGCTGATCTTGGCATTACCGATGCAAATCGTCAGTGGGTTGTAACTGCATATACTTTGGCATTTGGTGGCTTGTTGCTACTCGGAGGCCGAATCTCAGACTTTTGGGGCCGCAAGAAGGCATTCATGGCTGGTCTTCTGGGATTTGCCGGGGCATCCGCGATCGGTGGACTTTCGGTCAATCAGGAAATGCTTTTCTCTGCTCGCGCCTTACAAGGTGTGTTTGCCGCACTACTTGCTCCCGCGGCATTGTCCTTGATTACTACAACCTTTAGCGACTCCAAAGAACGGGCAAAAGCTTTTGGCGTTTACGGCGGTCTGTCTGCTGGTGGCGCGGCGATTGGATTGATATTAGGCGGACTGCTAACACAGTATGCGTCTTGGCATTGGACGCTATTGGTAAACGTGCCAATCGCAATTGCTGCATTCATGCTTGCAATTCCAAATGTGAAAGAAAGCAAGGCAAGCGGTGACACGCGTTACGACATTCCGGGCGCTGTTACATCAACACTTGGTTTAGTTTCATTGGTTTACGGAATTACCCAGGCTGGAGAATTGGGTTGGTCAGATCCAGCGACACTTATGTGGTTTGGTGCTGCAGTTGCACTCCTAGCTACCTTCTTTGTAATTGAAAGTCGCACAAGCCATCCATTGTTGCCAATGCACATTTTGCTGAACCGAAATCGTGGCGCGAGTTACTTGACTTCATTTATTGTGGGCGCTGGATTGTTTGGCATGTTCTTATTCCTTGCCTATTTCTTCCAGGGCATCCTGCAGTATTCACCAGTTAGAGCTGGCTTGTTATTCCTGCCGTTCTCTGTCGGTGTTGGCATAAGCGCCGGAATTGCCTCACAAGCCCTGCCAAGATTTGGCCCGCGTTATGTTTCCTTCGTGGGACTAGTCATGGCAACTGGTGGAATGTTGTTGCTTACCCGACTAGACCCAACAAGCGCCTACGTTAGTGACATTTTGCCGGCTCTAATGGTTTTGAGTTTAGGCATGGGACTGGTATTCGTTCCAATCTCAGCAACTGCTTTGTTTGGGGTTGGTAATCATGACGCAGGTGTAGCTTCGGCGGTACTTAATACCGCCCAGCAAATCGGTGGCGCTCTAGGTACTGCGTTCCTTAACACAATCGCAGTTACTGCCACCGCCAACTACTTTGTCGACAACATGATTGATCCAGCAGACCCAGCTAATGCAGGCGCTATGCCAGTAGCACTGACTGAGGGCTTCACTACTGCGTTTACTTGGAGCGCAGGATTTATGATTCTTGGCGCGCTAATCTGGGTATTCATGATCAATGCCAACAAAGACACTTTGGGTGCCAACGATGCACCTGTACATGCGGGATAGCGAGTTAACATGAGTGAAATCTCAAGAGTCACAACTAACGACTTATCGGAGCTACATCCACTCGTTGAGCAGTATCGAGCGTTTTACAAGCAACCTGAAAATGAAAAAACTTTGGGTTATCTAGAACAGCGAATCAAGAGTGAAGAAGCAATCGCTTTCATTGCTCGCATCGACGGGGAAGCGGTTGGATTTACTTTGCTTTATCCAACTTTCTCTACCGTGTCACTTTCAAACATTTGGTTACTAAACGATCTTTATGTGAATGAATCTGCGCGTGGCAATGGCGTAGCGAGTGAACTTATGGATACGGCAGAGGCGGCAGCAAAGAGCGCTGGGGCAACGCGAGTGTTTTTAAGGACTGCTAACGATAACTTGCCAGCACAGGCACTTTACGAAGGTCGCAACTGGGTTAGAGACGAAGTATTTCGTCGTTACGATCTAGTTTTCTAGGTTCCGGGAAAACTAGATCAAGCCCAAGCTTTCGAGCTTTTTTCGTAGATCAGGATCACTAGGTTCTGTTAGATGAGAACCATCTGAAAACATAACCACGGGTATTGACTGGGCACCGCCGTTGATTTCAACGACTTTATCTGCAGCACCTGGTACTTCCTCGATGTTTATGTAGGAGTATTCAACGCCAAGTTCATTTAACAGGCGTTGGGAACGTCGACAGTCTCCGCACCACTGCGCGCCGTACATTGTGATTTCACTCATGCGCCCAGCCTACTGCGATCTAAATCAGAGATAGTTAGTTTGAATGTGACGGATAAGTCAATGGGGCCTAGGCTTCAAACATGACAAATCAGATGCCAACTCGTAAATTGCGCGACCTTGAGGTGAGCGCCATTGGACTTGGCTGCATGCCAATGTCCTGGGGCTACAACGTTGCCGATGCTGACCGAAACGAAATCCGAGCAACCCTTCATCGCACACTTGAGCTTGGCATTACCTTGTTTGATACTGCTGACGTTTACGGTCCTTGGACTAACGAGGAGATTCTTGGCGAATATTTAGTCAAGGATGGCCTGCGAGATAAAGCAATCATCGCTTCTAAGTGCGGACTAACTCCGGTAAACATGACTTCTTATGGAAAGAATGGCAAACCAGAATACGTTCGCCAAGCTTGCGAAGATTCCCTTGGCAGACTGGGAACAGATTACTTAGATCTTTACCAATTGCACCGAGTAGATCCGGAAGTTCCAATCGAAGAAACCTGGGGAGCCTTGGCTGGCTTAGTTGAAGCCGGCAAGGTTCGCTACATCGGACTTTCCGAAACAACTGTGGAAGAGACTGCCAAGTGCCACGCAATACATCCAGTAACTAGTGTGCAAAGTGAGTTTTCAATCTGGACTGATGAACACGTAAAGAATGGTGTTATTCAGTACTGCGCCGATAACAACATCGGGTTTCTGCCATTTTCGCCACTGGGCCGGGGATTTCTAACCGGTACCGTAACTGCGGACACGATTTCCGATGGTGATTTCCGCAGCGCTAATCCGAGATTTACTGCTCAGGCGATCGCAGACAATCAAAAGATTGTTGATGGCATTGCAACAATTGCGACTCGTCACAATGCATCGCCAGCCCAAATCGCACTTGCTTGGATTTTGGCTCAGGGACCAAACATAGTTCCAATTCCTGGCACCAAGCGTCGCAAGTGGCTGGAAGAAAATGCTGCCGCTGTAACCATTGAACTAACCGCTCAAGATTTAGCCGATATTGCAGCTCTGCCTAGACCAACTGAATCCCGATACTAAACAAAGTGTTGCGAGAAAGCAGGGTTTAGAGAAGTGGGTAAGAACCATCTTCGTCGTGAACTTCCGTGCCAACTAATGCAGGAGTAAACACACAAATGATTCTGAGCTTGGTGTGAGTGCGCATCTGATGACGATCATGCTTATCCAGCGTGTAAGTCATGCCAGGGCGAACATCAAAAATTTCACCGGTTTCTAAGTTTTCAAGTTCGCCAGTGCCATCAATAATGTAGTTAGCTTCAATGTGGTTCTTATACTGCAGCGTGGTCGTAGTGCCAGCCTCTAGTTCTGTGTCATGAAAGGAAAATCCAACGCCGTCTTCGCGAGTCAGCATACGAAGACTTGTGCCAGTAGACACTTTACGATGACGAGGTCCGCCCACTAAATCTTCTTTATAAGTAACAATCATGCTGGCTCCTTTGTTGATGTGATCCTTGATGGATTTAACTTATCGGGTAGTTTTATTCCGCTGGGACAAATCCCAGAACTTCACCAAAGAATTTCAGTTCTTCAATGGCACATGTCGTGATTGTCTGACTTTTTCGAAATCCATGGCTTTCACCTTCGAATTCAAAATATTTATGCTTGATTCCATTTCTGATGCAAGCATCTCTAAAAGCTTGCGATTGGGAAGGCGGCACAATTGGGTCATCCGAACCCTGAAAAATGATCAATGGTGAAGTCAAGTTATTTGCATGAGTTAGGGGAGAGCGTTCAATGTAAAGCTCTTTTTGCTCTGGATAAGGCCCGATAAGCGAGTCGAGATAACGCGACTCAAAGTCGTGGGTGTCCTCTGCCAACATGATGAGTTCAGCAACACCGTAATAGTTCGCACCTGCGGCAAACACCTTGCTATGCACCAAGCCATTTAGCACCGCATACCCACCCGCACTTCCACCTCGAATCACGATTCGACTTGGATCTGCCAATCCATCGGCAATCAGGCCTGCTACCACCGCAAGAATATCCTCAGTATCAACTACACCCCACTGACCCTTTAAAGTTTCGCGATACGCCCTGCCATATCCGGTCGATCCACCGTAATCAACATCAACGACGGTAAAGCCTCGGGATGTAAAAAAGGCTCGCTTAATGGAGGCCACGCCTGAAGTGTTTCCGGTTGGACCGCCGTGCACAGTGATTATCACTGGCGGCAATACATTGCTTTCAAAGTTCGGATTAGTAGCAGGCGACATGAATGCATGAACTGTGCGCCCATCTTTACTTGGAAATTCAAGAGCCCTAGCAGTTGGCAGAAAATCCTGATCGATTGGAGCAAGGACTTCTGTGATTGTCTCCGGAGCTTTCTGGTTGCTTACCGAAAGCTCTACCAGAGCAGCAAGGGTTTTTGGTCCACCACCAATTGCATAGACATGATCGGCGTGAATACTTAAATGTGCAAAGTTTGTGAGTTCACAATCTAGATTTCGCCAGGTGCCAGATTTTGGATCAATGATTGCAATATTTTCCTTTGCTGGATTGCCGTGAACGCCTACTAGTTCTCCAGTATCCAGAATTTGCAATAGGTGAGTGCCAACAACCCACATCGGATGTGCCCACTCGGCAGACTCAGAAATTACTTGGCGTTTGGCGTTTCTGGTATCTAGTTCCCAAACATTCCAAAATCCAGATGCATCACTAATGAAATAGAGAGTTCCATCTGTTGACCACACAGGACTGTTAACGGCTTCGGTCTGGCTACCGGCACAGACCTCTTGGTTAATAAGGTTTCCACTCTCGTCTATGTTTGCAATCCGCAACTCGGTGCCATCCCAAGGCATCTGCGGATGCTCCCAAGAAATCCAAGCTAACTGTGTCTGGTCCGGCGATAGTGCAAGGTGAGCATAAAAATGTGATGCGGAGTCTAGAACTCTTAGTTGTCTTGCACTGTTTATGGCAATCAAGTCTCGATTTGTGCTGGCACCTTCGGTGATTTCCCGAACACACCATATTTCTGAACCTCGAATTAGAAAGTCGCTATAGCGAGCTAGCGTGCCTGGCAAACTTTCTGGAGTAATTGGCTCTGGCTCACCGCCAACTGACTTCCAATAGATTCGCTGGTCTGACTTTTCAGCAAAGATTAGTCCGGCTTCATCATTCCATTTGCAAACCAGCCAACTCAGGCCACCCATTTCGTGCACTCGGGTTGAGGCATTCCATGGTGCGGGCAATATGTCGCCATGGGTTCGACTAACAACTACGTTTCGACCATTTTCATTAGGACGTGATTCATCCCAAAACACATCACCTTTGAATGTCTGAGTGAAACCCATCGAGACACCAGCTTGGGAAAGCATCTCAGGAGTTATTGGAGATACCCAGGTGCCAGGTTGCGCGACGGTCATGAATTGACTCTATTCACTTGGCAAAAACAAAGCACACCCGACGTGGTTGATGTCGGGTGTGCTTTGTTTAATTGTTTAGAGGTCGTAATACAACTCAAACTCAGCCGGATGTGGACGCAAGCGAACATAGTCAATCTCAGCAATTCGCTTGTATTCGATCCAAGTTTCAATTAGATCCTTGGTGAACACTCCACCTTCGAGCAAGTAATCATGGTCTGCTTCCAGTGCGTCTAGAACTTCAGGTAGCGAAGACGGAACCTGTGGAATGTCAGCTGCTTCCTCTGGCGGCAATTCGTAGAGGTCCTTGTCAACTGGAGCGTGTGGCTCAATCTTGTTCTTGATGCCATCAAGTCCAGCCATCAACATGGCAGCGAATGCCAAGTATGGGTTGCTGGAAGGATCTGGGCAACGGAATTCAATGCGCTTGGCCTTTGGATTGCTGCCAGTAACCGGAATACGTAGGCAAGCTGAACGGTTGCGCTGTGAGTAAACCAAGTTAACTGGAGCTTCATAACCTGGAACTAAGCGTCGGTAGGAGTTAACCGTTGGGTTGGTGAATGCAAGTAGCGATGGTGCATGCTTCAAAATTCCTCCGATGTACCAACGCGCAAGATCGGAAAGACCACCGTAACCACGCTCGTCATAGAACAATGGCGAACCTTTTGTCCAAAGTGACTGGTGTACGTGCATACCGGAACCGTTGTCACCGTAAAGCGGCTTTGGCATAAAGGTTGCAGTCTTGCCACCTTCCCAAGCAGTGTTACGGATTACGTACTTAAACAACATGACTTCGTCAGCTGCCTTAAGCAATGTGTTAAAGCGGTAGTTGATTTCCATCTGACCCGCAGTACCAACCTCGTGATGTGAGCGCTCCACAAGTAATCCAACTTCAGCTAACCGCACGACCATTTGGTCGCGTAGGTCAGCCATTTGATCTGTTGGTGAAACTGGGAAATAACCACCCTTGATGCGGGTCTTGTAGCCTCTGTTGTCGCTACCGTCAGCATTGAATTCATTTCCTGAGTTCCAGGCGCCTTCAATCGAATCAACGTGATACATGGATTCGTTTGTACTGGTCTTGAAGCGGGCTGAATCAAATACGAAGAATTCGGCTTCTGGAGCAAAGAATGCGGTGTCTGCGATACCGGTTGAGGCTAAGTACGCCTCAGCTTTGGCTGCCACGTTGCGTGGGTCACGTGCGTAAGGTTCGTCTGAGAACGGATCGTGAACTGAGAAGTTCATAACTAAAGTCTTTTCTTTGCGGAATGGATCAACAAACGCAGTTGTAACATCTGCCAGAAGCTTCAGATCAGATTCATGGATGGACTGGAATCCTCGGATGGACGAACCATCGAACATCTGGCCACCTGCGAAGAAGTCTGCATCTACAGATTCAACAGGCACATTGAAGTGCTGCATTACGCCTGGCAAGTCACAAAAGCGCACGTCAAGAAAGCGAATGTTGTTGTCCTTGATGTACTTAAGTGCATCTTCGGCGGTTTTGAGTCCAAGGTTGGACATTGATCCTCCAGTTAGTTATTCCGCGATTTTCCAGAGATTTCTCTGACTGGTTCTGACCATAGCGGGACACGATTTCAACGCCGTGTCCCATGTGTTTCGGATTTGTTACAGCGAGCCCCAATTGCAATTTCAAACCCAGTACCAGGCCACCCACAGTAAGCAGCAAAGCTGATTTAGATTTAGAGTTAAAGCGTGGATAGAAGAGACATTGGTTCGTGGCTGTCTGGACCCAAAGCAGCCCTGGAAGAGCAGGGCATGGACTTTGGATACCCAGGGCAACGCTTTGGCTTACCGAAACAAGGAAAAGGCTCCGCTGCTCGCATGGGAAGGCGAATTGTTGCTCTCATGATCGACTGGGTGGCCGCAATATTGGTTACCCACTTAGCCTTTCCTGATCTTGTCTACGGCTCAGGCGACTATGGGGCTGCCACATTAGGAATATTTGCCGCTCAAGTGTTTTTACTAACCGCTACCACTGGCGCTTCTTTTGGTTACAAGATTGTTGGCATGAGACTAATTTCAATTAGTCCAAATCCTGTAACTTTCTTGAAGGTGCTGGTTCGAACAGCACTGCTTTGCCTTGCCGTCCCAGCTTTGATTTGGGATCGGGACGGTCGTGGATTGCACGATAAAGTCGTTGGAACCATCATTATGCGGGCAAGATAGGCACATGCCCTCCCTCGAACTACCAGCTGGAAAAACCTCAGCATTTGTTATTAGTTTTGATTTTGATGCTGAGGAAGTTTGGCTAGCTGAGAATCCGGACAATGCGAATCGTCCAGGGGTTCTGTCCCAGGGAACCTATGGTGCAAAAGTTGGCGTTGGACTGGTCTTGGACACGCTAGATCATCTCGGATTGCCAGCGACATTCTTTACCCCAGGCCGGGTCGCTGAACGTTACCCAGATCAAATGCGAGAAATTGTTGCCCATGGACATGAGCTCGGTCATCACGGCTATACGCACACATCACCGACAAAACTTTCCAAGTCTGAAGAACTTGAAGAACTGCTAAAGGGTAAGGCAGCATTAGAGCAATTTGGTGTTGAAGTTAAGGGCTACCGGTCTCCGTCATGGGAAGTTAGCCCTAATACTTTTGATCTGCTGGTTGAAAATGGTTTTGAATACTCATCCAGCATGATGGATGACATTAAGCCGTACGGTCATCCTGCTCACAAATTAGTTGAGTTACCTGTTCAGTGGATGTTGGACGATGCACCGTATTTCTGGTTCAGCGTTGGCAGTGATTGGAATCGCACGATTCGATCTGCCCGAGACGTAGAAGAGATTTGGCGTGAAGAGTTTTTGGGAATCCATGGATTGGGTGGTTTGACGATGCTAACCATGCACCCACAATTTATTGGACGCCCAAGCAGAGTCGCTATGTTGGAAAGATTCTTGACCTTCGTGAAGTCACACGATGATGTTTGGATTGCAACAGCCGGTGAAGTAGCTCGGGCTGTTAACTAAAAAATCCCTTAACCGAATCTAGATATCCTTGTTCGTCAAGGTAGGGAAGTACAAAGAACATCAATACCGCAAAAATGATGGCCCACTTAATTAACTTCTTTGCAAGAAAAATAATGATTACAGCTATCCCGATTAGGTAAGAGATCGAAACGTTTGAAAAGAACTCTGAAATAGTGCTTGAAATATCATTCATCGACGTGGCATCTTTCTTCCTTGAGGTAGCGGTCCTTTTGGAATTGGCAATGCTGTTTGCGGCAGAGCCTTTAGACGATTTCTAACCTGAGTAACTTCAGCTGGACGAAGCGTCTTTCCAAGTTTCTTTACTTTCTTTTGAAGATTTGAAATTGTGACATCAACATCGTCAACAATAATCTCGTGAATCGGGACGCCTTGGGCGTAGCGAGCATGAGCCTTACGTTGCTCGGCAAGTAGAACTGCAGGACGAGTACCTTCACCCACCAAGATGATTCCTGGGCGCCCAACAACGCGATGAACCATGTTTTGGTTCTTATCCACGCCTACAGCTGGAGTTACAAACCAGGCACCGCGAATTGCATTAAGTACTGAAGCAGCAGCACCAACCTGGCCGGAGATTGAAGAGTACGCAGCGCTTTCGGCGATTTTGCCAAAGAAGAAAGTAGTGGCTAGTAAACCCGTACCAAAAGCAAAAATTCCAAAGAAAATTGTCTGATCGATTGCCACACCAATTGCAAAAAGAATTCCAAAGACAACAGAAAAAACTGCCAGAAGACGAAGTGCTAAGAATGAAATTTCTTTGGAAGCAAACTTGTAGGTTTCCTTTATTTGGACATACCAACGTTGCTTTTTCGGAGCCTGCACCTTTGATGACATGTCTCTACCTTAAACGTCCATTGAATTTCGAGCTGCAATGGCTTGCTTATAAAGTTTTCCAGCCCGATAAGAGGATCTAACCAACGGCCCACTAAGAACACCAGCAAATCCAATTTCTTCGGCTACCTTTGCCAATTCCACAAACTCTTCTGGTCGAACCCAGCGATCTACGGGATGGTGACGCAGGGAGGGACGAAGGTATTGAGTAATCGTCACCAGGTCACAACCGGCCTCGTGCAAGTCATTGAGGGCTTGGTGAACTTCAGGTATTTCTTCACCCATACCAAGAATCAAATTACTTTTGGTAACCAGACCAAACTCTCGAGCAGAAGTAATAACTCCGAGAGACTTTTCATACTTAAATCCCGGTCGAATTCGTTTGAAGATGCGCGGAACCGTTTCAATATTGTGGGCAAATACCTCGGGCCTAGACTCAAACACTTCTTTCAGTAACGCTGGTTTGCCATCAAAGTCAGGTGCAAGCATTTCCACACCACAGCCTGGAACTACCTCATGAATTTGCCGAATCGTTTCGGCATAAAGCCAAGCGCCACCATCTGGAAGATCATCGCGCGCTACGCCAGTAACAGTTGCATATTTAAGTTGCATAGTTTTGACGGATTCAGCAACGCGTCGTGGCTCATCGCGATCAAGGTCAACTGGCTTTCCAGTATCAATCTGACAAAAATCGCATCGCCTAGTGCACTGGTCTCCGCCAATTAGGAACGTAGCTTCCCGATCTTCCCAGCATTCAAAAATGTTTGGGCAACCGGCTTCTTGGCATACTGTGTGCAGGCCTTCAGACTTTACTAAGTCCATGATTTGGGTGTATTCAGGTCCAGTTTTTAACTTTGTCTTAATCCATTCTGGTTTGCGCTCAATTGGCACAAGTGAGTTTCTGGCTTCGATCCGGAGCATTTTAGGACCGTCGGTTTTACCCTCAGGTTGATCCAGGTATGGCGTACTCACAATATCCAGTCTAGTTGAGGGCTTTGCTCGACTGCGCTTTGCGTCTGTTGACTAGAAGCCACAAAAGCAAAGCTAGCGAGCCAAACAAAAGGGCTAGCAACCCCGTTAAGTTCATTAACCTTGCACTTAATTCAGACAGAAAGGCCGCAATGACGATTGCTGACAAATCAGATATTTCAGATCCGATTAGATCCGTAAAGGCTTGACGACTTCTCGTCAATAGCACTGCCCAAACTCCAAAAGAAAAGAACAGGCCCAAACAGATGTGCCAAGTTGCCCGAAGTTTGTCTTTGCTTAAAGCCAATCCCATGATCCCCAAAGCAACTATTGCGATTAGCGCTGGCAGACTCCAAGCCTGAAAGAAGTTAAGTGCTGATGCCAAGGCCTGAATGTCTGCGCCAAAAATTTCGATTGCTCCAGGTTGTGAATCAGACCCCACAATTTCCAGCACTGCAACATACTGGTCGCCAGTTACTTCTTGTCGAGCAACAACTAACCCGATTACTGCAATTGGAGCGAATAAAACTGCGATCAACTTTAGCGTTACAGCAAAAAACCTAGGCATCGATAGCCACGTCTTGAGACAAACTTTCTGCGATCGGCCCAAAGACTCGATTCAAATGAAATTCAGCACTGCTTGAAACTTCGTCAGCTGAAATGTTGCGCCCAATTTCCTTGGACATTGTTGTTACGCCGGCATCACGGAGTCCACACGGCACAATGCGATCAAACCAACTCAAGTCGTTATTGCAATTAAGTGCAAAGCCATGCATGGTTACGCCTTGCGCAACTCTTACCCCGATTGCCGCAATTTTTCTATCCTCAGTGGGATCTAAAACCCAAACTCCACTTCGTCCCTTTACGCGAGAAGTCTCTAGGCAAAAGTCAGTACAAATTCCGATAAGAACATCTTCAAGTCGTCGCACGTGGGATACAACATCCATTGGGGAGGGCAAGTGCAGTATCGGGTAACCAACAAGTTGACCAGGTCCATGCCAAGTGATCTTGCCACCACGATCGACATCAACAACTGGGGTTCCGTCTACCGGGCGCTCGAATGCTTCTGTCCGACGGCCAGCTGTATAAACCGAAGGATGTTCCAAAAGCAGCACGGTGTCTGGAATTTGGTGCGCCACTACTTTTTGATGCAGATCGCGCTGCAGATCCCACGCAGCCTGATACTCAATGGCATTGCCACCAAGCCCAATCTGATCAATTACAAGTTGCACGGCTTAAGCCTAGGTCACGGAAAGACCCACTAAATCGGGCATAGGGGCAAAATTAGCGGATTGTTAAACGTGAATTAGACTTATGACTTAGATTCACCTAACTGCAAAGGCTCCACTCGCATGTCGGAAAATACAACTCACCGCGCACCAAAGACTGAAAACAAGGGTCGAAAGATTCTTTGGGGTGCAATTGCGGTAATCATTGCTTGGTTTGCGATCAGTGGGGTATCTGGACCGCTATTTGGCAAGTTGTCGAGTGTTCAGCAAAACGATAACGCTGGATTCTTGCCGTCTTCAGCTGAGTCAACAAAGGCTTCTGAGCTGGCAACAAAATTTACCTCGCAAGATACTTCGGTATTGCCTGCACTAGTTATTTTTACCGGACCGGCTGATGCGGCTGGTATTGCCGCAGTTGGCGAGTTCGGTATCGCACTAGCGACTACTGCAGTTCCAGGCACTGATGTAACGGTGGGAGATTACTTAGCCGATGGTGCTCAACTAATTCCAATTCCATCGCAAGATGGACAAGCGATTCTGATGTCCATTCCATTGGACAATGATGCTCTGGCAGAGCCACTTGAGAATGAAAAGCCGGCTCTTCCCGAAGTAGTCGAGGCAATGCGAGTACTTGCTAATGAAGTTCCAGGTTTTGAGTCACACGTGACTGGCATTGGTGGAATCTTGGCTGACTTGTTTGGCAGCTTTGGTTCAATCGATGAAGATTTGTTGCGCACCACATTAACCGTGGTCGCCTTGATTCTGATTTTTGTTTACCGATCTCCAGTCCTTTGGATCATCCCACTGTTCTGTTCGGTAATCGCGCTTTCGGCAGCAGGTGGAATTGTTTACTTGTTAGCAAAAGAGGGAGTTCTAGATCTCGATGGCCAATCCCAGGGAATCCTTTTCGTTTTAGTTATCGGTGCCGCGACAGACTATGCATTGTTGCTGATCGCAAGATATCGAGAAGAACTTCATCACTATGAGAGTCGCGTCAGCGCAATGGTCGTTGCCTGGAAGGGTGTCGTAGAACCGATTGCTGCATCCGGATTGACAGTTATCGCAGGTCTTTTGGTTCTAGGTCTTTCTGATCTCGCATCAGTTCGCTCCTTAGGACCAGTTGCTGCAATCGGCGTTCTTGCCGCGCAACTCGTAATGCTTACCTTGTTACCAGCAATTTTGGTGCTTACTGGCCGCTGGATCTTTTGGCCAAAGCGTCCAATGCATGATGATGAGGATGAAAAACTTTCCGGCCTATGGTCCAAGGTTGCTGGTCTAGTTGGCCGAAAGCCACGATCAACTTGGATAATCACCGGTGGATTCTTGATCATTGCCATGGGTTTTGCTACCCAGCTAAAGACTGATGGTCTCGCTACAACTGATTCGTTTACCGGCAGACCAGACTCGGTTATTGGTCTCGAGAAGCTTTCCGAACATTTCCCAGCTGGATCTGGTGATCCGACAATTGTGATCGCGCCAGAGGCAGATAAAGACGCATTAATGGCGGCCTTGAGTGACGCGGAAGGTGTTGTCGAGGTAACACAAACAACTACACCATTTATTCCTGGAGGCCCGGAGCCAACTCCGGTTGTTGTCGATGGCTTAGTTCAAATCGAAGTTATCTTGGACAAGCCAGCTGACTCGGTTGAGTCGCAAGGCTACATTCCAGGCATTCGAGAAGCAGCTCAGAACGCAAGTGAATCTGCGCTAGTTGGTGGCTCAACTGCTGTTAACTTCGACATTCAGGTCACAAACGAGCGAGACCGAAACTTGATTCTGCCGGTAGCGCTGTTAGTGATTGGTTTAATCCTGGCGGCCCTGCTGCGAAGTATATTTGCCCCGGTTCTGTTGCTAATTACTACCGTGATTTCATTTGGTGCAACCTTGGGTATCAGCCACTTAGTGTTTAAGTATCTGTTTGGTTTCGAAGGTGCAGACGGATCCTTCATTCTGTTCACGTTCGTGTTCTTGGTTGCACTCGGTATCGACTACAACATCTTCTTGATGACGCGCGTCCGCGAAGAAGCAATAAAGCTAGGTACCCGTCCAGGCATTCTTAAGGGACTAACCGTCACTGGTGGAGTTATTACTTCTGCAGGTGTCGTGTTAGCTGCAACGTTTGCAGTACTTGGTACCTTGCCACTTGTATTCCTGGCTCAACTTGGATTCGCAGTTGCTTTCGGTGTCTTGCTTGACACCATTATTGTCCGAAGTCTGTTAGTGCCTGCACTTGCTTACGACATTGGTGCAAAGATTTGGTGGCCAAGCAAGCTAGGTAAGAGCGAAGGACCGCTGCAATCTGATTCGAGTTTGGAATTGGACAAGGCTTCAACTTCGTGACTAAGCGACACATAGTTGCGTCCAGTGGCGGGTTTGTTCAAACTGATCGCTGGGGGGTTGTAGTACCTGGCCAGATTTTCAAGCGAGCTCTTGAGTTAACTGGGAAGGCTCGACCCCGAATACTTTTTGTGCTGACTGCTAGCGGTGATAACCCAGGCTACTTAGCAACGAGTTATCAGGCCGTTTCAGGACTTGGTGTCGATGTGGAGCATCTAGCCCTATTCACGCAACCAAATGTTCCAGTCGATGAGGCTTTTGGTCGCGCTGATCTCGTTTGGGTTGGCGGTGGATCGGTAGCTAACCTTTTGGCTTTGTGGCGACTACATGGTGTGGATGTAGCAGCAAAAGATGCTTGGGAACGAGGTGTAGTTCTGGGTGGTGTTAGTGCTGGTTCAATCTGTTGGCACGTGGGAGGTCCCACCGATTCATTTGGACCAAAACTTGAAACCGTAACTAATGGTCTAGCGCTACTACCTTTTGGAAATGGCGTTCACTACGACACTGAGGCTCAGCGCAGACCGCTCTTGCATTCCCTAGTTTCTGGTGGAACTTTGCCACTTTCATATGCAACAGATGACCATGCTGCGGTTATCTATGAAGGCACGAATCCTGTTGAAGTTGTGGTTGATACCGCTGATAGCAAGGCCAAGGCTTATCGGGTAGAGGTTATTGCTGGCGAAGTTAACGAGACTGTGCTGCAGCCTGGAAGCTTGGCTTAAAGATCGTCGGTAAGTAAAGCTTCAGCCGCTCGTCGGCCGCTAGCCAATGCACCATTGATTGATGAAACCTGTCGATAGTCACCGGAAATGTAAACGCCATCTGAAAGTCGAACCGATTGCTCAACGTCATGCGGCGGCGCCATCATTGGTAACGCATCTGGAATCGGATAAGTAGCAACGTGCGTCCAGTTACTTGTTGGCACTTTGTACAGCGCAGCAAGATGCGAACGAACTAGCTGCTCTGATTGCGCAGAAGGATGAACGCCAAGCGCAGAAGAAGAAATCAAAGTGCGCCCCTCGCTTGCATATGATGGCGCACTGTTTGTCATAACAACGGTGTTGATCAAAGGACGTGAAGGATCATCTAGCGGCCCACTGAATTTTTTGCCATCAATGATTAAAGTGCTGTTTCCTTCAGTCAAGTCAGATCCAGCACAGTCTGCGATGTGATACCAAGTGGTCACTGCGTTGCTCGATGGAACCTTGAGACTTGGAATTAATAGCGCAGCACTTCGTGCATTCGTGGCAATCACTACCGATCGACATCTAATGTCACCTTGATCCGTGCGCACCATGGTGCTGGCTACAGCTTGAGCCGTCACATTTAGATGAATGCTGCCATTAGGTAATTGCGCAGCCAATTGACGGGGGATGGCTTGCATGCCCGTGCGTGGAACTCCAGGTGAACCAGCAATAAATGACTTGAGAGCAATATCTAAAAATCTCTTTGAAGTTGCGAGCTCTGGTTCAAGAAAAACTCCAGCGAGAAATGGACGCAGCACTTTGTCGGTTAAGTCCTGTCCAAACTTTGCGCGCAAAAATGCGTCAGTACGTTGATCGTATTTTCCGGAATCGGCTTTTGTTAAAGCTAAGCCCACTGCGTAACGCGCAAATTTTAATTTGCTTGAGATTTTTCCTACTGGCGCCAGCAAACTATCGATTGCCCAAGTTGGCTCCCGCTTAGGGTCAGCCATCTTGTAATTTCGGCCGTCAATCGAAACTATTACACCGGGTGAAAAACTCTTTACATCCAGTGCCTTTAGATCCAGCACACTAATGCCTTCGGAATACGAAGGGTTGTAAAGCTGGAAGCCTCGATCTAAGAGAAGTCCATCGACTTGATCAGTTCGGATTCTGCCTCCGAAGTCATCACTGGCATCGATGACGCACACCTCACGGCCAGCAACTGAAAGTCGACGAGCAGCCGCCAAGCCCGCAACACCGGCGCCGATTACAACAACGTCGGTACGAGAAGGTAGGCCCGCCATAAAGGTTACTTAGCAGCCAGAGTGCGCATCGCACTTTCAATGTTTGGGTCTTGGAAGACAAAGCCAGCATCCAAAAGAACTTTAGGTAGGACTCGTGCGCTTCCTAATACCTCTTGGGAAAACTCACCAAGGATTGTCTTCAAAGCAAAAGCTGGCACTGGCAAAAGGGCTGGACGATTAAACACCTTAGACATCGCTCTAGTTACTTCAGCATTGGTCGCAGGCTCTGGCGCAGTCAGGTTGACTGGGCCACTGATTTTTTGATTTGCAATTACGAACTTTATTGCGGCAATTTCATCTCGCATTGAGATGAAAGACCAATACTGTTTGCCAGATCCTAGTTTTCCTCCAGCACCAAGTTTGAAAATTGGTAGCAGGCGACTCCAGGCACCACCATTCTTGGCGGCAACTAATCCAGTTCTGATGTTTACGACACGAACGCCAGCTGCTTTAGCGGGATCCGCAGCTTTTTCCCAAGCAACTACAACGTCAGCCAAGAATCCTGACCCAGCAGGGGTTGTCTCATCAACTTGTCGATCTGCAGTATCGCCGTACCAGCCAATGGCACTACCTGCGATGAAAACCTCTGGCTTTAGTTCTGCAGCAGCTTTTGCAAGTAGGGAAGTAGAGTCAACTCGCGAGGACAGAATGAGTGCCTTGTATTTATCAGTCCAGCGGCCATCACCAACGCCAGCTCCAGCCAGATTGATGATTACGTTGGTGCCTGCAAGCTGCGAAAAATCCAATTCACCGGCTGCTGGATTCCAATAAATCTCTGAAGTCGCCGCTGGCTTTCTCCGAACCAATCGAAGGACTTCGTGTCCATCCTTGCGAAAGGAATCTACCAACTCGGTTCCAATCAAACCTGAGGAACCACCAATTACGATGCGCATATAACTACCTTGCTACGAAATGTTGAATTGAGCGAGTTGAAACTAGAGACCAAGGTCAGCTTCAAATGCGCCTTCTTCCAATCGAGCCTTAATGGCTGAAAGGAAGCGAGCAGCATCTGCGCCGTCAACTAAACGGTGATCGTAAGTCAGTGCCAGGTAAACCATTTGGCGAACTGAAATCACATCAGCACCAGTGTCATCGGTCGTGACGACAGGACGCTTAACAACTGCACCAGTTCCCAAAATGGCAACCTGTGGTTGGTTAATGATTGGGGTATCAAACAGCGCACCACGGCTACCAGTATTGGTAATGGTGAAAGTTCCGCCACTTAGTTCATCCGGTGACAATTTATTGGTTCGAGTTCGTTCTGCTAGATCGTTGATCTTGCGAGCTAGGCCACCAATGTTGAGGTCACCAGCATCACGAATTACCGGAACAAGTAGTCCGCGGTCAGTATCTACTGCAATGCCAATGTGCTCGGCGTCAAAGTAAGTTACAGTTCCAGCTTCTTGATCCAAAGTCGCATTCACATTAGGGAATTGCTTTAGCGATTCACAGGCTGCTTTTGCAAAGAATGGCAAGAAGGAAAGCTTTACGCCTTCGCGTGATTCAAATGCAACCTTTGAGCGATTGCGAAGTGAGGCGATACGTGTTACATCAACTTCAACAACAGAAGTCAGCTGAGCTGAGATCTGAAGTGACTCAACCATTCGTTCGGCAATAACTTTACGAAGTCTGGTCATTGGTTCAGTGCGACCGCGCAGTTCACTTGCCGGAGCCGCTGGTGTTGCAGACTTCGCAGCAGGAGCTGTAGGTGCGACAAATGGCTTGGATTCAACCGGACGAGCTTCGGTAACAACAACGGGTGCCAGAGTTGCTGGGGCAGACACAATATCTTCCTTGCGAATACGACCACCAACACCGGTGCCGACAACAGTCGAAAGATCTACGCCACGCTCAGCAGCAATCTTGCGAACCAGTGGTGTTGCATAAGCATTGCTGTTACCTGCTGGAGCCGCCGCCGTCATCGCAGGCGCCGAAGCCGTCATCGCAGGCGCCGAAGCCGTCGTCGCTGGCGCCGAAGCCGTCATCGCTGGCGCCGAAGCCGTCATCGCTGGCGATGACGTTGCTTCGGAAACAGGAGTAGAAACAGGAGCGACTGGCGCTGCTGCAGGAGTTGCTCCAGACAATGCACCGATTGTGCCAAGTTGTCCACCAACTAGAGCTATGCCATCTTCAGCAACTGTGATCTCAAGCAAGATGCCAGCAACTGGTGATGGAATTTCGGTATCGACTTTGTCGGTTGAAACTTCGAGTAGCGCTTCATCTGCTGCAACTGAGTCACCAATGGCCTTTAACCAGCGTGTGACAGTTCCTTCAGT